>CBDUEF010000124.1:0-7393 GCA_965366095.1 uncultured Cypionkella sp.
GTCGCAGGCGACATTCTGGAGGAGGCCGCCCTGCCCCTGCGCATGACCGCCCACACCCAATGCTTCCGCTCCGAGGCGGGGTCTGCGGGCAAAGACACCTCCGGCATGCTGCGCCAGCATCAGTTCGAAAAGGTCGAGATGGTGACGATCTGCACGCCCGAAACCGCGCTGCAGGAACACGAGCGCATGACCAAATGCGCCGAAGCCATCCTTGAAGCGCTGGAAATCCCCTACCGCACCATCGTGCTTTGCACGGGGGATATGGGATTTGGGGCGCAGAAAACCCATGATCTTGAGGCCTGGCTGCCGGGGCAGAACAAATACCGCGAGATCTCCAGCGTTTCCACCTGCGGCCAGTTTCAGGCCCGCCGCATGAACGCCCGCTTCAAGGCCCCTGGCGGCAAACCTGATCACGTCGCCACCCTCAACGGCTCGGGCCTCGCCGTCGGCCGCTGCCTGATCGCGGTGCTGGAAAACGGCCAACAGGCCGATGGCTCGGTGGATCTTCCGCGCGTTTTGCACCCCTATCTGCGCGGCAAAACCCGGATCGGGAAAAATGGCGGGTTGGAGTGAACCAATCCAGCCAGTTCTGCGTATTAACGGCATGGAAAACAAAACTCTCGCCCGCGCCCTGTTGTTCCTGGCCACGATCACCTTTGTAATCGCCCCGGCCTTTACGCCGCCCTTTCGCGGCTATGACCCAGCGCTTTTCCCGGTGCAGATCGACCGACCAGCGATCCAACCCGCTGGCTATGCTTTTGCAATCTGGGGCCTGATCTATCTCTGGCTGATCCTGCACGCGGGATTTGGCCTGTTGAAACGCCGCGACAGCACTGTCTGGGCGCGCCCAGTTTGGCCCACAATCGGAGCGGTTGCCCTCGGCACCGTCTGGCTCGCCATCGCCACCTCGGCCCCGATCACCGCCACGATCGCGATCGTGATCATGGCCGCACTTGCCGCGACGGCCCTTCTGCGAGCCGACGCTCATTCCGACCGATGGCTGCTCTCAGCTCCACTCGCCATTTTCGCAGGCTGGGTTACCGCCGCTTCTGCGGTATCCTTGGGCGTGATGATCGCCGGCTACGGCGTGATGTCCAACACAAGCGCTGCGCTCGCCATGCTGCTCCTTGTTTTGCTGATCGCAACAACGATCCAATCGCGATGCCCGAAAATGCCGCTTTACGGAGCAACAGTCACCTGGGCCATTGTCGGCATTTTGGTGGCCAATCAGGGCGTAAACTCGATTGTGATGGCCGCAGCGGCTATGGGGACGGTGCTCATGGCAGGGATCACTGTCTGGCTGGCCCGCCGACCCAATTCATCTGTCTGAAAAATATCCTAGGGGGAGCTTTGGCCCAGCCAAAGCGTGGGGGCAAAGCCCCCCTCTTTATTGCCCTGTGTTCTTTTCCTTATGCTTGCGCAACCGGCTCGGGGTGTGGAATTTCGGGTTCTTGAACGGATTTCTGTCGCCCTGTGAGCGGAAGGTCAGCCGGATCGGCGTTCCCGGCATATCGAAATGCTCTCGCAAACCATTGACCAGATACCGCTTATAGCTGTCCGGCATATCCTCGGGATGCGAACACATCACGATGAACCCCGGCGGGCGTTGCTTGACCTGCGTCATATAGCGCAGCTTGATCCGGCGCCCGCCCGGAGCCGGTGGCGGGTGCGATTCCACCATGGCCCCCAGCCATGAATTGAGACGCGCGGTGGGAATGCGGCGGTTCCACACCGCATGCGCCTTGCGGATCGCATCATGCAGGCGGTCAAGCCCGCGCCCGGTCCTGCCCGAAACCGTGATCAGCGGAGCACCACGCAATTGCGGCAAGAGGCGCTCGAACATCTCTTTCAGCTCGGCCAGCTTTTCCTGCTTTTCGCCCTCAAGATCCCATTTGTTGATGGCCACCACCACGGCGCGGCCCTCGGTTTCGGCGAAATCGGCGATGCGCAGATCCTGCACTTCAAAGGGGATGTCCACATCCAGCAGCACCACCACCCCCTCGGCGAAACGCACGGCGCGGATGCCGTCCGAGACCGACAGCTTTTCCAACTTTTCGCTGATCCGCGCCTTTTTACGCATTCCCGCGGTGTCAAAAATCTTGATCGGCGTGCCCAGCCAGTCGGCCTTGACCGAGCTCGCATCACGGGTGATCCCGGCCTCGGGGCCGGTCAGAAGCCGATCAAAGCCCAATATCTTATTGATAAGCGTTGATTTTCCAGCATTGGGCCGCCCAATCACGGCAATTTGCAAGGGTTTCTTTTCGGTCGGGACAAAGGCCGCCTCGTCAACCTCAAGCTCGGCCTCTTCCTCAGAGATATCTACCTCGACCTCAGGGGTATTCTCGGCCTCACGCTCGGCATATTCGCCCTCAAGCGGCTTTAGCAGACGGTAAAGATCGTCCATCCCCTCGCCATGCTCGGCCGAAATCCGCACCGGCTCGCCAAGTCCCAAAGACCAGCCCTCCAGCGCCCCCGCATCGCCGGCTTTGCCCTCGGCCTTGTTCACCGCCAAAATCACCCGCGCGCCTTTTTTGCGCAAGATATCGGCAAAGGTCTCATCCGAAGGGGTCACGCCGACGCGGCCATCAATCACAAACAGGCTGACATCGGCCATATCGACCGCCCGCTCGGTTAACCGGCGCATCCGGCCTTGCAAGCTGTCATCGGTGATCTCTTCCAAGCCTGCGGTATCAATCACCGTAAAGCGCAGATCGAATAGCTTGGCATCGCCCTCGCGCAGATCCCGGGTTACCCCCGGCTGATCATCGACCAGCGCCAATTTACGCCCGACAAGGCGGTTGAACAGCGTTGATTTTCCGACATTGGGTCGGCCAACGATGGCAAGGGTAAAGCTCATTTCAAAGGTCCGACATAAAGGAAGTGCCTCCCTTACACGGGCCAGCCGCTAACGGAAAGCGAGAAGTTGGCCGCCCTTGTTCACCACAAACAGCAAGCCCCCCGCCAAAGCCGGGGCCGAGGCAGCCCCCCCCGGAAGCGCCACGCCGCCGATCAGGCTGCCATCGGTGGGGCTGAACAGGCGCAATTGCCCGTCGCCCGACACAACAGCAAGGCGCCCACCGGCCAAAACCGGGCCATAATGCGCGGTGATCGCTTTTTGCTTTTTCGGCTTGTCCTTGACGTAATAGGGCATCGCTTGCGCCCAGATCACCTCACCCGAGCTGGCATCCAGCCGCACCAGCCGCGCCTCATCATTGACGACAAACACCGAGCCGCCAAATACCAGCGGCGGGTTCATCGCGCCCTCATTGGTGGTCCAAATCCGCATCCCGGTCTTGGCATCAATGGCCACAGTGCGCCCGGCAGCCGATCCGATATAGACCACGCCGCCCGAAACCACCGGATCGCCCGTCAGATCGCCAAAGTCTGCATAGGCCCGGCCTAACCGCTTGCCTGCCACAGCGGCGCCCCAAACCCGCGCGCCGCCATCGGCGGCAATCGCCGTAACCTCGCCACTGGAATAGGGCAGGATCACCACGTCAGCATTGACCGCCGGCGATCCGGCGCCAACCACGCCCGCCGCATCCGGTGTGCCCGCCGCCTGCCACAGCACCCGCCCGGTATCGGTGGACAGCGCTGTTGCCGCACCATCGCGGCTGATCACGATCACTTGTTTGCCGTCAATCGTCGGGGCCGCACTGGATGGGGCATCCAGACGATGCCGCCAAACCACAGCCCCACTGGCCGCGTCCAGCGCGATCACCTCACCAAAGCCGGTGGTGGCATAAACCCTGCCCCCGGCCGCCGCCAACCCGCCACCCGAGGCGCCGCCGCCGCGATCAAATTCCGCTGTCAGATCCTGTTGCCAGACCATTGCTCCGCCCAGCGATACCGCCGAAAGCGTTGAGCGCGCATCCATCACATAGACCCGCCCGCCCGACACCACCGGCGACGCCTCAACCCGGTTGCCGCGATTGTTGCCAGCGCCGATCTTGACGCTCCACATCAATTGCGGTGTCGCAGAGAGTTTGCCATTCGGCCCGGAATGTTGGGCCGAGCCGCCCTTGTGGCTCCATTCGGCATTGGCCACCGCGCCCGGAATGCTGATCGCAACCGAGCGGTTCTCGGGCCGATCAGCCGGGGCCACAGGATCGGCCTGGCCCTCGACGGGGATCGACTCTTCCAACGGCGCACGCACTGGGAAACGTTCGCCCTGCAAGATCACATCGCGCTCGCAACCGGCCAGAGCCGTTGCCAGCAGCAGCCCCGCAACACCAAGATACATTGTGGTTTTCACCGCTGCCGCCCCCATCTGCTGTTTAGCCTGTTCAACCCTGATCCGCCGGAGCGTCCGCCGCAGCCTTGGCCTTTGGCGGCACGCCGCCCAAAGCCGTAATCATATCCGCGGCCCTCTGGCGCAGACCTGAAGGGGCTTCTTGATCTTGCATCAAGGCCCCAAGCGCGGCAATCGCCTCATCGGGCTTTTTCTCTTCAACCAAAAGATAGGCCAGTTGCTCTTGCGCCAAGGTGCGGAACGCCCGCCCCGGCACCGCCAATTCGGTGAGCGCCGCGCGCCGCTCATCCAGAGGCAAATCGGCACCCGCCACCCCGATCCGGCGCAATTGGGCCAAATCCCGGTAAAGCTGCGGTTGGCTGGCATCCTGGATCAGGCTGTCCAGCGCGGCCAAACTGCCCGGCTTGTCGCTCGCAGGGTCAGATGCCAACATCAGAGCCTCAACGGCCTTTTGCGTGGCGTCTGCGGGGATGGCTGCGATGGCCGCGCGCCGCTCTTCTGGCTGGCCCAGATCGGTGGCATCAAGCACCGCGTCGCCAAAGGCCTCGGCCCGCGCCACCGCCCTCGACTTTTGCCATTCCACATAGCTGGCGCTGCCAACGATCAAAAGGATCGCCATAACCCCGATCCAGCCATATTTGCGAAACATCGCGAACAGTCGGTCACGGCGCACCTCTTCGGTGACCTCGTCGATGAAGCTGTCGGGATTGCTCAAACCTGCCACTCCTTGTTCTTGCCCTGTCTTACACGGCAACAGCGCGCCTTGCCAAGCCCCGGACGGCGCGCGAAACTCATATCCTCTGCCCCATTCTTGCCTTGGCCAGGGCCGTTGCCCCGCCCTCCCCACGGTTCGGTCGAATTTTTACCGTATTTTGTGGAAACAATAGCCGCACAACTCTGTGTCAGGATACCCCATGGATCTCGCTTTCTTTGCCAATATGTTGATGTTTCTGGGCGTCTTTGGCGGCAGCTTGCTGCTCGACAGCACCAGCTCTACTTCTGCTTCCGAGGATCCGCTTTATAATCGCAACGATTATACCGACACCGAAAACGGCACCAATGGCAATGATGACATTTCGACCGACAGGGAATCGGTGGCCTGGTTTCTCAAGGGCGGGGATGACAGCCTGACTGGCTCGGAAGGCGATGACTACGCCAATCTGGGCTCGGGCGATGATCACGCCGACATGGGCGCAGGCAATGACATTGCGCTGGGGGGCGATGGCAATGATGGGATCAGTGGCGGCAATGGTGCAGATCAGCTCTTTGGCAATGCGGGCAATGACGCGCTGAATGGCAATCTTGGCGATGACCATCTTTCGGGGGATGCGGGCGATGACACGCTTCTGGGAGGCAGCGGCAATGACATCTTGACCGGCGGCCTTGGCAATGACGTTTTGTCTGGCTTTGATCTGCATGCTTCGGCCAATGCCGGGATGACAGGGGCCGACGGCGCAGATCAACTTTTTGGCGGCGAAGGCAATGACACCTTGCTTCTTGGTCATGGCGATATCGCCGCGGGCGGCGCCGGCGATGACAGCTTTGTGCTGGACCACCGCTTTAATGACGCAGCCCTTGGCTATCGGATCACCGATTACACCCCAGGCTCCGATCAGATCGAGGTGCTTTACGCGCCGCGCTTTGATCCCAACTCCAGCGCCGAAATCGCGCCCGATTTGCGGGTGGAATTGTCGGCTGACGGTGAAAGCTCGCTTATCCGGCTGAATGGCTCGATCATAGCGCAGATCGACGGGGTCACCGATCTGACGGCCGAGGATATCACTCTGACCGCCGACCACGCAACCGATCCGGCCTATGTGTCAAACGCCTATTCTGCCGAAGTGCTTGGGACAGCGGGCGCCGATACGCTGACGGGTGCGAGTGCGGGCACGGCATGGTTTGCCGGGGCCGGCGATGATCATCTGACCGGCTCGTCCGCGCCTGATTACGCACGCCTTGGCGAAGGCGATGATCAGGCCGATATGGGTGCGGGCAATGATCTGGCGCATGGTGATGCCGGCAATGACGAAATTCACGGTGGAGACGGTGGTGATACGCTTTATGGCGATGCCGGAAATGACAGTATTTCGGGGGATGCTGGCAATGATTTTCTGGCCGGTCAGTTGGGCGATGATCATATCATGGGCGGTGCCGGGGCCGACAATATCAATGGCGGCGGTGGTGATGACACGCTGTCAGGCTTTACCGATAACGCAGGCGCAGCCAGCGGCATGACCGCGATCGACGGGATCGACACTCTTTGGGGCGGCGATGGCAACGATCTCTTGATCCTTGGCCATGGCGATGCGGCTATCGGTGGGGCCGGGTCCGATACTTTTGCGTTGGATTTCCGTTACGACGAAGGCCCCGAGGTGTGCTTGATCACCGATTACACGCGCGGCACCGACCATATCGAGTTGCATTACACCCCGGTGTTTGATGGCAACGGCACAGAAATTCCGCCCGTCCTCAGCATCACCTTCGGGCCAGCAAATGCCTATGCCTTGCTCAATCTTGACGGCGTGCAGGTGGCGCAACTGACCGGGGCGGCGGGGCTGACGGTGGGCGATATCGCCCTTGTGCCAGCCGCCCCGTGAGACGCGATCAGGCCGCCAACTCTTCCTCTTCGGCCGATTGGCGCTCCCACATCGCCGCATAGCGGCCGTCTTGCGACAACAGCTCTTCATGGGTGCCGCTTTCGGTGACGACACCGTTTTCCAGCACAAGGATCAGATCGGCGTCGGCAATCGTCGAAAGCCGGTGGGCGATGGTGATGACCGAGCGGCCCTCGCCCATCGCCAGCAAGCTGTCTTGAATGTCGCGCTCGGTCTGGGTGTCGAGTGCCGAGGTTGCCTCGTCCAAGATCAGGATCGGCGGGTTTTTCAGCAAGGTGCGCGCAATCCCGACGCGTTGCTTTTCGCCGCCCGAAAGTTTCAAGCCGCGCTCGCCCACGGTGGTCTGATAGCCATCGGGCAAGGACAGGATGAAATCATGGATCTTGGCACCGCGCGCCGCCGCTTCAATCTCGGCTTGGGTGGCCCCCTCTTTGCCATAGGCGATGTTGTAGCCCACGGTATCATTGAACAGCACGGTGTCTTGTGGCACCACGCCAATCGCCTGATGCAAAGAGCTTTGTGACAC
>CBDUEF010000125.1:0-7389 GCA_965366095.1 uncultured Cypionkella sp.
ACGCCCAGGCCCGCATTCGAACCGAAGACATCAACGGGATTTCGCTCTATCTTGACGATCTGGCCGCCGTTGCCCCGACCGTCTGGTTGGGCCCATTCATCGAGGCGCGTGCTCGGTTAAGCTTCAACTATCAGGGCGCTCCGCCCATGCGGATAAATCCGCAAAGCATGCATCTTTTTGCGAAACTTGACCGAGTTTTGAAAAATTTTGCCGCCGGACAACACCAGTGGCGCTATATCTCGATGGTGGACGCATTTGCGCTTTCAGCTGATTTTCTGCTGCAAGGCGATTGCGTCACCTATCGCGACTCGGATCATTTCAGCCTTTGTGGCGAGGATATTCTTGCCAAGAAACTGCGATCCGAGCCATTGCAATGGGGGGCCCTGGCGAGGCCCTGAAGCGCTTTCACCCTAAAGTTCAGCTGCCCTTTTGCCGAGCCACGTCCATCACCCAGTAAATCCGACCATTTGATATGGACAGGGAAATTCCAATTTCCTTTAGGCTCGGATCAATAATGGCGGCCCAATGCGGAGGCGAATTGCGCCAGATTGTGGCGGCGCTCGACACGGCCGCCTGACGTGAATAGGCGATGTTTTCGTTTCCAGCTTTCAATTTGTATCCGGTCGCCTTGATCCTTGTGCCCAGTTTTGGGCCACCGGGGCGCGAATGGTTGAAATACCCGCGCAATGCCATATCGCAGGCGTGAAATTCGGCAGCACGGTCCAATTTGGCCGAACGGGCATAAGGCCGGGCACCATGGGCCGCGCGCTCTTGATTGATCCATTGCAGCAATCCGTCGGCCAAGGCAGCCTCGCCTGCGGGTTTTTCACATCCCGCCGCGGCGGTCCCCACCAGCGCTGCGCTCAAAAGGCACCCGCCAATGCATCGTTTCAGCATTTCCCAAGTATTCATCATTCGGCTCTCCGCTCATTCATTCAACCGAAAGGCTGCATGATGAGTCTGGCAAACAAGCGGCAAATACAAGCGCAGAATATGGCCAAAGGAGTCAATGTGAGTCATCAGCAAACCAGTTTAGGGATCAATCATTGAATTTTAGTTGCCAAACTCCGCAACTCCCTTACGATATGATCAAATAATCAAGGGACATCAGAAAAGATGACCACGCAACCGGGAGATCTGCCAATGACCAACCTGCGCCTTATGGCCCCCTCTGCCCTGACCCTGACCGCCGCACTTTCCATGGCCACCGGCCCGGCCCTTGCCCAGTTGACAGCCGTAGGTCCTGGCGAGGGTGCTTTGAACATCGTCGCTTGGCCAGGCTACATCGAACGCGGCGAAACTGACCCTGCCTATGATTGGGTGACAAAGTTTGAAACCGCAACCGGATGCAAAGTGTCGGTGAAAACCGCCAACACATCGGATGAGATGGTCGCCCTGATGAATGAGGGCGGCTATGATTTGGTCACCGCCTCGGGCGATGCGTCCTTGCGCCTTGTGGCCGGCAAGCGAGTGCAGCCGATCAATGTGGATCTTATCCCGTCGTGGTCAAAACTCGATGACCGGCTGAAAGAATCCAGCTGGCACACGGTTGACGGCGTTCACTACGGCGTGCCCTTCCTTTGGGGCCCGAACGTCTTGATGTATAACACCAAGGTTTTCCCCGAGGCGCCGAAATCCTGGTCGGTGGTCTGGGAAGAGCAAACCCTGCCCGATGGCAAATCGAACAAAGGTCGCGTGCAGGCCTATGATGGCCCGATCCATATCGCTGATGCGGCGCTGTATCTGATGGCCCACAAGCCCGAGCTTGGCATTACCTCGCCCTATGAATTGAACGAAGATCAATACAAGGCCGCGCTCGATCTTTTGCGCGGTCAGCGCGAATTGGTGGGCCGCTATTGGCATGACGCCATGATCCAGGTTGATGATTTCAAGAATGAGGGCGTTGTCGCCTCGGGCTCTTGGCCGTTCCAGGTCGGCCTTTTGCTGTCCGAAGGTCAGCCTGTCGCCTCGACCATCCCCGAAGAGGGTGCCACCGGCTGGGCAGATACCACGATGCTAGAGGCCGATGCCGCCCATCCCAACTGCGCCTATATGTGGATGGAACACTCGCTGAACTCGAACCTGCAATCGGATCTGTCGGTCTGGTTTGGCGGCAACCCGGTGGTGCCCGCAGCCTGCACTGATAAATCGGGGATGCAAACCGCCGAGGGCTGCAAGGCCAACGGGATCGAAGAGTTTGACAAGATCCGCTTCTGGACTACCCCGGTTTCCAAATGCGCCCAAGGCGAATGCGTGCCCTATTACCGCTGGGTCTCTGACTATATCGGCGTGATCGGCGGTCGCTGAAAACACCCCGGCCTCAAGGGAAACACATCCTTTGGGGCCATCCCCTTTCCTGCGCCACAGGCGGCAAAAGGCATTCCCATGACCGCTTCGGTGGAATTTCACTCCGTTTCCCGCCACTTCGGCCCCACGTCCGCCCCGATCAAGGCGGTGGACGACGTCACCCTGACAATCCGCGAAGGCGCGTTCTTTGCCATGCTTGGCCCTTCGGGCTCGGGCAAAACGACCTGCCTGCGGCTGATTTCGGGATTTGAACAACCTACATCCGGCGAGATCAGGATTTTTGGCGCCGATGTCGGCAAGGTGCCGCCGCATCTGCGCAATGTGAACACGGTGTTTCAAGATTACGCGCTGTTTCCCCATATGAATGTGCGCGACAACGTGGCCTATGGCTTGATGGTCAAAGGCATGGGACGCGCCGAACGCCGTGCCCGCGCCGAAGAGATGCTGTCGGTTGTCCAGCTTGGCACTTACGGCGACCGCAAGCCCAAGGAGCTGTCAGGCGGCCAGCGCCAAAGGGTCGCTCTCGCCCGCGCTTTGGTGAATGAGCCGCGCGTTTTGCTTCTGGATGAGCCCTTGGGTGCACTCGATCTGAAACTGCGCGAGGCGATGCAGGACGAGTTGAAATCCCTGCAACGGCGCCTTGGCATCACCTTCATTTTTGTAACCCATGATCAGGGCGAGGCCTTGTCGATGGCCGATCATATCGCGGTGTTCAACAAGGGCCGCATCGCCCAACTGGGCAGCCCGTCCGAGATTTATACCAAACCGCAAAACCGCTTTGTGGCTGATTTCGTCGGCTCCTCCAACGTTCTGGCCCCGGCTATCACCAAATCCATCGGCGGCCCTGAGAAATGGGCCTCCTTGCGCCCCGAAGCGCTGCGGCTTGATCCGCAGGGCAATTTGACCGGCAGGGTTCTGGCGTCCCGCTATCTTGGCGCGGCCAATCGCATCACGCTGGACTGCCAAGGTGCAGAACTGGCGGCGATCCTGCCCGCAGGGGCGGCGCAACCGGCCATCGGTGATGCCGTGGCCTTGGCCTTTGATCCCGCTGATCTGCATGTGATGGAGGATCAGGCATGACCCCGCCTGATCTGCACCGCCTTCGGGAGGCCTCCGGCGGGAGTATTTTGGCAAAGTGCAAATGGAAAGGTGCCGCATGAGCGACGCGATCTTTCCCGCCAAAACCCTTGCCGACCGCTTGACCAGTCTATTCTGGCGCAAGCGGAGTTTGTTGCTGATCTTGCTGATCGGCCCGCCGCTCCTATGGCTGGGGATCATTTATCTGGGGTCCCTCGCGGCGCTTCTGTTGCAAAGTTTCTATTCCATCGACGAGTTTTCCGGCATGGTGGTGCCGGAGTTCACGCTCAAAACCTATGCCGAACTGCTGCGCCCGTCGAATTACGACATTCTGATCCGCACGCTGGCAATGTCGGCCTCAGTCACTGTGGCCTCGGCGATTTTGGCCTTTCCCGTCGCCTATTATGCCGCACGCTTTGCAAAGGGCCGCTGGAAAGCGGTGTTCTACCTTGGCATCATGTTGCCGCTGTGGTCGTCTTATCTGGTCAAGGTTTACGCCTGGAAGCTGATCCTTGCCAAAGAGGGCATCCTGACATGGGCGGCCGAAGCGACCCATACCTCTTTCGCGCTGAACGCCGCCCTTGCCTTGCCGGGAATTGGCGGGAACTCCCTGTCAACCAGCTATATCGGCACCTTCCTTGTCTTTACCTATGTCTGGCTGCCCTACATGATCTTGCCGATGCAGGCCTCGCTGGAGCGGGTGCCCAACTCGATGCTTGAAGCCGCCGCCGATCTGGGGGCCACGCGGGGGCAGGTCTTTCGTTCGGTGATCCTGCCATTGGCGCTGCCGGGGATCATCGCCGGGTCGATTTTCACCTTTTCGCTGACGATGGGGGATTACATCATCCCGCAAATCATCGGCACGTCGGCCAGTTTCATCGGCATGGCCGTGTATCAGTTGCAAGGCACTGCGGGGAATATCCCTCTGGCGGCGGCCTTTGCCGTGGTGCCGATTGCGGTGATGCTGATTTATCTGGCACTGGCCAAACGCGCGGGGGCTTTCGATGCGCTCTGACCAAGCCTCACTCCCGTTGCGGCTGGCGGCCTTTGGCGGGCTGTTGTTCCTGCATCTGCCGATTGTCCTGATTTTCCTTTACGCCTTCACCACCGAAGAGCGCAGCTTTGCCTTTCCTCCCCCCGGCCTGACCACGCAATGGTTCGCGGTGGCCTGGAACCGCCCCGACATCTGGCCACCGCTTTACCTGTCACTCAAGATCGCCAGCCTTTCGACGATACTCGCCCTGATCCTTGGCACCTGCACCGCCGCTGCGATGGCGCAAAACCGGTTCTTCGGACGCGAGCAGATATCTTTGCTGATCATCCTGCCCATCGCCCTGCCCGGCGTGATCACCGGCATCTCCTTGCGTTCGGCCTTTGCGGTGATGGACATCCCGTTTTCGACATGGACGATCATCCTTGGCCACGCCACCTTTTGCATCGTCATCGTCTATAACAACGCCGTCGCCCGGTTTCGCAGGCTATCGGGCGGCATCCTTGAAGCCTCGGCCGATCTGGGGGCCAATGCCTTTCAAACCTTCTGGCATGTCTTGCTGCCCAACCTTGGCTCGGCGCTGCTGGCCGGCGGGATGCTCGCCTTTGCGCTGTCGTTCGATGAAGTGATCGTGACCACCTTCACCGCAGGCCAGCAATCGACCCTGCCGATCTGGATGCTGCAAGAACTGGTGCGCCCGCGGCAGCGCCCGGTCACCAATGTGGTGGCGATTGTGGTGTTTGCAGCAACCGTGATCCCAATTCTGGCCGCCTATTACCTGACGCGCGGCGGGTCGGAAACCGCAGGGGAGGGCAAGTAGCGGTCAGCGCGCACTCTTTGCCGCCGCCCGCCCGGCCCAGCGCCCGGTTGCCCAGCACGCCGTCAGCAGATAGCCCCCTGTTGGGGCTTCCCAATCCAGCATTTCGCCGCAGCAAAACACCCCCGGCAGAGCGCGCAATTCCAGCCCCTCGGTCAAGCCCTCCCAGGCCACGCCCCCCGCCACCGAAATCACCTCATCCATCGGGCGCGGTCCTTGCAAGGGAACGCTCAGGGATTTGACCGCCATAACCAGATCCAAGCCTTTGCCAAACTCCATGATCAGGGCGATGGCAGCGGGAGACAGGCCCAGTTTGCGCAAGTGATTGACCTGAGTTTCGCCAACGCGCATCCGCTGCAACCGGGCCGCCACCTCATCCGCCAACACATCCGGCATGAAATCCAGCGCCAGCGCCGCACCGCCCCGCAAAGCACGCGAGACGGCATAAATCCCGCCGCCTTCCAGCCCTTTGGCCGAAAGGATGAACTCGCCGCGTTCCCGCGCGCCCGCCACGCACAGCGCCGCACCTTTCACCGCCGCCCCGAAATGGCGCTGCATATGGGGCGACCAATTCACCGAAAACCCCATATTCGCCGGTTGAAACGGGGCGATGACCACACCGCGCGCGGCCAGCCATTCCGCCCAAACCCCATCCGACCCCAGCCGCGCCCAAGACGCCCCTCCCAGCGCCAGAACCGTCACCTTCGGGCGCAAGACCTGCTCCCCTTGCGGGGTGTCAAAACGCAAACCCTCGCCCGCAAACCCTGTCCACCGCCAACGGGTTCGCAACTCAACCCCCTGCTCTTGCAACCGGCGCAGCCATGCGCGCAGCACAGGCGAGGCCTTCATCGCCACCGGAAACACCCGCCCCGTCGATCCGGTAAACACCTCTGATCCCAGATCGCGGCACCAGTCCTTCACCTCCTCCGGCCCGAACTCGGCCAACATCGGGCGCAACCTCTCCGGCACATCATAACGCTCCAGAAACCGCTCGAACCCCTCATCCCTGGTCACATTCAGCCCGGATTTTCCGGCCATCAAAAACTTGCGCCCCGCACTGGGTTTGGCCTCAACGATCACCACTTTCCGCCCGGCGCGGGCCAACTCTTCGGCTGCCATCAACCCGGCAGGTCCCGCCCCGATCACCAGCGCATCCATCAGACGCGCCCGTCTCGCAACTCGACGATGCGATGCGGGTAAGGCATTGAAATGCTACTCTCCTTCAGCGCATTCCAGATCGCGAACAGCACCTGACTGCCATAGCGGTTCTTGCCGTCATCAATCCCGTTCACCCAATACTCCACCGCAAAATCGACCGAGCTTTCGCCAAAGCCGCGCAATTCGCAATCGGGGCCATCCGGGGCGGCCAGCACAAAGGGCAGCGCCGAAACCGCCCTTTCGATGATCGCGGGCACCAGATTGATATCGGTGTCATAGGTCACCGAAAACGCGGCCTCATAGCGATTGGCCGAGCCTTGATCGGAATAATTCACCACCCGTGTGGTGATGAAATGATCATTCGGAACCACGATCCACTTGCCGTCAAAGGTCTCAAGGATACAGGCGCGCGCTGTCATCTTGACGATCGTGCCCTTCTCGCCGCCATCAAGCTCGACATAATCGCCCACCGTCGTCTGCCCCTCGACAAGCAAGATCACGCCCGAGACGAAATTCGCCGCAATCTGTTGCAGGCCCAGCCCGATGCCCACGCCCAAGGCACCGCCCAAAACCGCCACGGCCGTCAGATCAATTCCCATGATTGACATCAGCAGCAGGAACGCCGCGCCAAAGATCACGATCTCGGCGGCCTTCACCGCCAGTTGCCGCGTGGCCGGGCGCAATTCACCTTGCTTCTTGATGTAATCAGCGCTTTGCCGGTTTGACCAGTTTCCCAACCAGAACAATAGGCTGCCCGCCACCACTCCCCGGATCAAAGCCATCACCGAAAAACGGATATTGCCCAACTCGACCACGGTTTCTTCTAAACGCAGCGCCAGATCGTCCCAGATGCCAAGCGCATAAAGCGCCGCCACCGGGATCAAAATATAGCGCCCCAACAGCCGCAAAAATCCGTCGCGCAGCACATCGTTGACCAGGCTGCGCGCCGCCATAAACATGAACACCCGCTTGCCAAAGGCAATCACCTCGCCCGAGCCAAAGACCGAGCGCGTCACCTCTTCGCCCGCCGCCGTAAAGC
>CBDUEF010000126.1:0-7345 GCA_965366095.1 uncultured Cypionkella sp.
AACGGGTGTCCTTGGCGATCAGCTTGTTCGGGTATTTACCGGCAATACCGCCAGCGGCGTTGATCTCATCTACGCGCATTTGAAACCCCGCAAGCGAGGGCTGGTCATAAGGTGCAAGTCCACCGGTTTGCGCAGTGGCAAGGCCGATGGTCAAATCCTCGGCCCAAGCTGGGGCGGCAAGCCCAAGGGCGAGGGCGGTGAAGGTCAGGGTCTTTCTGAGCGTCATGGGTCTTCTCCGTTCCGGTTTCGGTTACATGGCGGGCTGTGCTTGCCCAATTTGCGGCGAGGGGGCGGCGCGCTTGCGCCCGATATAGGCTTCGATCACGGCAGGATTGGCGCGGATTTCATCTGGCGAGCCGATGGCGATCTGCTGGCCTTTGTTCAAAACCACGATCACGTCGCAAAGGCGCATGATCAACTTCAGATCATGCTCCACCACCAATAGGCCCAATTGATGCTCGGCCCTGATCCGGCGAAGCACCTCCATCAGGGCGTCGGTCTCGGCGGGATTCATCCCGGCGGCAGGTTCGTCCAGCAGCAAGAACCGCGGACGCAGGGCCAGCGCGCGTGCAATCTCAAGCCGCCGCTGCGCGCCATAAGGCAGAGTCGCGGCCAGACGCGGCGCCAGTTCGCCAAGGCCGACCACCGCCAAGGCGGCACGCGCGGCCTCGGTGGTATCCTCGCCCGGACGCGCCACCGAATTGGCGGCCACGCAGACATTTTCCAGCACGGTCAGGTTCTTGAACAGGCGGATGTTCTGAAACGTGCGCCCCAACCCGGCGCGCGCCACATCCTGCACGGCCAGATCGGCTACATCCTGCGCCCCGATCAGCACCCGGCCCGATGAGGGCGGAATGATCCCGCAGACTGCATTTATCAGCGTAGATTTCCCCGCCCCGTTCGGCCCAATCAACCCGGTGACCAGCCCCGGCTTGATAGCGAAACCAACATGCTCCAGCGCCACCAACCCGGCGAAATTCTTGCTGACATCTTCCACCGTCAGGCTTGCTGCCATATCCGATTTGATTGGCGCAAAGATTGGGGCCGGGCCAGTGGCCGCGTCAAACCCCATACGCTCATCCAACTCGCGCACCCCGAACAGCCCCTCACGCAGTCGATACATCACCGTCAGGATCACCAGCCCGATGCCGATATCGGTCAGGCCAAACACTGGCGGTAGGGTGATCACGCCGAAATCGCCCCCCGTTTCAAGGCGGCGCAGCACCTCAACCAGCAGCACGATCACCGCCGTGCCGCCCACCGCCCCCGAAACCGTGGTGATGCCACCCAGGATGAGCATCGACAGCAACAGAAAGGTCAGGTTGAAATAGAAATCCTTGGGCGAGAACGCTCCCAGAAAATGCGCGAGCAACGCGCCCGACGCCCCGCACAAAAGCGCGCCCAGCACAAAGGCCCCAAAGCGCAGCCGCACCACATTGACCCCCACGGCAATCGCTGCGATCTCGTCCTCGCGCGCAGCCCGCAGAGCCAATCCGCTGCGCGAGCTGCGGTAAAGCCGCGCCGCCAAAACCGCCGCAATCGCACAGGCCAGCACCAATCCCATCGGCACCCCGCGTGGAAAGCCAAAAAACGTCTGGCTGCCCCGCGTGATCGATGTCGAAGCCACCAGCGTCACATGTGTGATGATCAAAATCCCCAAGGTCGCGATCGATGCCGCCGATCCGCCCAACCGAGCAATCGGCAGGCCAAAGATCACCGCCGCGATCAGCACCACGATCAGCGCAACAGGCAGCGCCACCAACAACGATTGCCCGTTAAGCGCCGCAATCCACCCCGGCAGATGCGGTAAGGCAGTGGCTTGGGCGGCGGGACTTATCGTCAGCAGCGCCGAGGCATAGGCCCCGATGGCCATGAAAGACGTATGCCCAAAAGACATGATCCCCGAATTGCCCGAATAGATTTGATTGCCAAGCACCGCCACGACATAGATCAGAAACAGCGTCGCCAGCCGCGCCCCCGAAGCGGGCAGAACCGTCTGGGCAAGAAGCGCCACGATCGCCAGGAGCAGCGCAATCATCGCCGTTCCCACCCAAGCGGCCTTGCCGAATCGCCCTATCTTTGTCACGCGGCTTCCCCCTGCCCATCCGTCAAGCGGACTCAGTAATGGCAGCATGTGCGGCGCGATTGCCTATGTCAATCTTATTTCAAAAATGTCATCGTGATTGACAAATGTAATGAATGTTTCCACGATACCATCACTCTCAGGCAAGAAAGAAGGCCAATGGCAATCCGCGACCGCCTCACCGATGGCTCTGTGCCGCTGACCCGTTCGGACCTCAAGGTCGCGCGGGCATTGATGATGAATTACCCAGCGGCGGGGCTCAACACGGTGGCGCATCTGGCGCAAGCGGCAGGGGTTTCCGGGCCAACGGTGGTGCGCTTTGTCGGCAGGCTTGGGTTCGAGGGTTATCCTGACTTTCAGCAGGCCCTTCTGGGCGAGGTGCAGGAGCGCATGTCCTCGCCACTGTCGATGATGAATGCGGGCAAGGGCGCGGTTGCGCCGGATAACATCTATCTTGAATCCATGCGCTCGGCTGTTCATGCAGTCGAGGCGGCAATGGCCATGCTGCCCTCGGCCAGTTTCGATAAGGCGGTTGATTTGGTCACCGATCCCGCGCTTTCGGTGCATTGCATCGGCGGGCGGTTTTCGGGTTATCTGGCCGGGATGCTATGGTCGCACCTGAAACAACTCCGCCCAGGCTGCCATTGGGTGCAGGGCGCGCGCGCCGATCAGGTAGACGCTCTGGTCGATCTGGGCCGACGCGATCTGGTGATCGTCTATGATTACCGCCGCTATCAGATTGATACGATTGGATTTACCCGCACCGCCGCAGCACAGGGCGCGCGGGTGGTGCTGTTCACCGATCCCTATGCTTCGCCCATCGCCGGCGTGGCCGATGTGATTCTGACTGCTCCGGTCGAAAGCCTCTCGCCATTTGACACGATGGTTCCTGCCCTTGCGCAGACCGAGGCCTTTATCGCCGCCCTCACCCTGCGGATGGCAGGAAAATCCCGAAAACGCATTGAAAACATGGAAGCATTGCGCCACGCCTCTTCGGTTACCGAGGATGCCTTGGGCGCTCAAGGA
This sequence comes from uncultured Cypionkella sp., assembly GCA_965366095.1. GTDB lineage: Bacteria > Pseudomonadota > Alphaproteobacteria > Rhodobacterales > Rhodobacteraceae > CBDUEF01. The sequence goes on from CBDUEF010000126.1 coordinate 3,110, forward strand.
GACCCGACATGACCGAATTTTCCATCGACTTCGGCGGCCAGACCCTGCGCCGGTCCAGCGATTACGAACAGGGCCGCACTGCCCTTCTACTGGTGGATATGCAACGCATCTGGGCCGAGCCGATGATGGACCCGACCCACCCCCACCCCACCGATAGCTATTTTATGCAGCGGGTGCATGGGCTGGTGATCCCCAATCAAGTGCGGATGCTGAATGCATTTCGTGCTGCGGGCGAAAACGTGCTGCACACCGTCATCGAAAGCCTGACCGCCGACGGCCGCGACCGCTCCTTGGATCACAAACTGTCGGATATGCATGTGCCCAAAGGTGCCCCTGAAGGCGCGATCATCGACGAGTTGACGCCCACCGAGAATGAGCCGGTCTTGCCAAAAACCTCGTCCGGCCTCTTCAATTCCACCAATGCCGATTATGTGCTGCGCAATCTGAACACCAAGTTTCTGGTCATCGCCGGGATCGTCACCGATCAATGCGTCGATATGGCGGTGCGCGATGCCGCCGACCGGGGCTATCTGGTGACGCTGGTGAAGGACGCCTGCGCCACCTATACACCCGAGCGCCACGAGGCCGCCTTGCGCGCCTATGGCGGCTATTGCTGGATCACCGACACCGATACGGTGGTGGCCCGCGTCAACGCCCTGAACCGTTAAGAGGCCGCCATGTTCCCGCCAGACACCGAAGAATTGGTCAGTTTCGTCACCACCGACATCGCCGCAATCACCCGTGGCCGTTCCATCGCCCTGCGCGATCTGGCGGGGGGCATGGAAAAGGGCGTGGGCTGGGTGCCCGCCAATCTGGCGCTGACGCCCTTTGACGAAATTGCCAGCCCAAACCCTTTTGGCTCGGCGGGCGATCTTCGGCTGATCCCTGATGCCGCCGCCAAGGTGAGGGTGACGGCGATCCCCGATATGTCGCCGCTGCATTTCTATCATTCTGACATCACCGAATTGGACGGCAGCCCCTGGCAAGGCTGCGTGCGCACAATGCTCAAATCGGCTGTGGCCGATCTTGAATCCGAAATGGACCTGCGGGTGGTTTCGGCCTTCGAACAGGAATTCCAAATTCTGGGGGCTGATTGGCCAGCGGCACCTGCCTTTGGCCTTTCCGCCCAACGCCGCGCCGATCCCTTCGGGCCGCTACTGGTGACAGCCCTGCGCGAAGCCGGGGCCGATCCCGAAACTTTTCTGCCCGAATATGGCCGCGATCAGTTTGAAATCGTCTGTGGGCCATCCGCAGCCCTTGCCGCCGCCGACCGCGCCGTGACAATTCGTGAGGTTACCCGCGAGCTGGCGGCGCAATTCGGCTGGAAAGCCTCTTTCGCGCCGAAAACCGATCCCGAAGGCGTTGGCAACGGCGTCCACATCCATCTCAGCTTTACCGATCTTGCGGGCAATCCGGTGACGTTTGACGCCAGGCGGCCCGGTCGCCTGTCCGAGCGCGCAGGCGCTTTTGCGGCCGGTATCATCCGCCATCTGCCCGCACTCACCGCCTTCACCGCGCCCACGGTGGTTTCCTACATGCGCCTGCAACCACATCACTGGGCCGCCGCTTGGACCACGTTGGGCGACAAAGACCGCGAAGCGACTCTGCGCATCTGTCCCACCTTGGAGCGCACAGGCTATGACCCGTCGCGCGCATTCAATATGGAGTTTCGCGCCGCCGATGCCACCGCCAGCCCACACCTGTCGCTGGCCGTTTTGATCCGCGCCGGGCTAGAAGGGCTACGCGAAAATCTACCCCAACCCCCGATCACCAAAGGCGACCCCGAGGACATGACCCCAGCGCAGCGCTCCTCTCAAGGCATCCATCGTTTGCCTGGCAATCTGGAACAGGCGTTGGCTGCGCTTGACGCCGACAAGGTGGTAAAAAGCTGGTTCAGCCCCACCTTCATCGAGTGTTATTTCGCCATGAAGCGCAAGGAAATCGAGATTGTCGGAGGCCTGCAAGGACAGCCGCTATGTGATCGCTATGCAGCAGTTTACTAGGGCCCGTGACATGATCGCGCCGCTTCTGGCGCTGGATGAGCCGCCCGCGTATGGCGTGGTCAACCCTGACGGGGCGTCACCCTATGTGTTGATCTGCGAACACGCTTCGCACCGCATTCCGCGGGCCTTGGGCGATCTTGGCTTGGTTGAAGCCGATCGGATGCGCCACATCGGCTGGGACATAGGCGCACAGGCCTTGGCTTTGGGCCTCTCGGCGGCACTGGACGCACCGCTGTTTATAGCGAATTATTCCCGACTGGTGGTCGATTGTAACCGCCCGCTAGGCAACTCCTCGATGATACCCGAGATCAGCGAAAACACGCAAGTGCCGGGAAATCGTGGGCTGACCGACGACGCAAAGCAGGCCCGGGTCGACGCGCTGTTCCATCCGTTTCAATCCGCCATTTCCCGCAGGCTGGATGCGCGGCAAGCTTTGGGGCAACCTACGCTGGTGGTCGGCGTCCACTCATTTACCCCGATTTACAAAGGTCAGTCCCGGCCTTGGCACGCAGGGGTTCTCTTTGGGCACGCACAGGCGTTTGGGCAAGCGATCATCACTGACCTCGCCCGCGTTCGAGGCATGAATATCGCCGCAAACGAACCTTACCGCATCGACAGCGATGACTTTACCGTGCCCATTCACGGCGACGCGCGCGGCCTGCCTGCGGTGCTGTTGGAAATTCGCCACGATCTGATTGACGCGATGTCCGGTGTCGAGGACTGGACACGCCACCTGACCCGTGCCCTGCAAAACGCCGCCTTTCATGCGGATACAGCGTCGTGACTGGCTATGACCGCGACAGCGCCGCACTCGGCTCGGTGCAAAAACTGCGATTCTTCCCGCAATCGGTGGTAGGAGGACATGGCGCGCGGCTACGATCTGATGACGGGCGCGAGTTGATCGACTTTTCGGGGTCTTGGGGTGCGGCCAGCCTCGGCTATGGCCATCCCGCCATAGTTGAAGCCGTTAGCCGCGCTGTGGCCGATCCGGCGGGGGCAAGCGTGTTGTCGTCGGCCAATGCGCCGGCAACAGAATTGGCCGAGCGCCTGCTGGCGCTGTTTCCCGCCGATTATCCCCAAAAGGTATGGCTGGGCCATGCCGGATCGGATGCCAATGAATGTGCGCTGCGCGTGGCACGGCAGGCCAGCGGCCGCCAAGGCATCATCGCTTTTCGCGGCGCCTACCACGGCGGCACGGCCGGATCGATGTCCGTCTCGGGGCATTCGGTGCAAGAAGGGTCTGAAAAGGCCGCGGGATTGCTTCAACTTACCTACCCCGATCCATACCGTCCCGAATTGGGCGACGCCGAAAGCGTTCTAGCCGATCTCACGTCACGCCTCGCCACGGTCGGCGCCGAAACAATTGCCGCCTGTTTCATCGAGCCGATCCAGTCCGACGGCGGGTTGATTGTGCCGCCACCCGGCTTTCTGGCGAAGTTGGCTGCTATTTGCGCCCGCCACGGCATCCTTACGATCTGCGACGAGGTCAAGGTCGGCCTTGGCCGCACCGGATATCTGCATTGCTTTGAACATGAAGGCTTTCGTCCTGATATTCTGGTCTTGGGTAAAGGCTTGGGCGGCGGCCTGCCTCTGTCGGCCGTTATTGGCCCGGCAGAGGTAATGGATTGCGCCACTGCCTTTGCCATGCAAACTCTGCACGGCAACCGTAGCGCCAGCGCGCCTATCAAATCCGATGGCTTCAACTTGGCGATTAGGTGAGAGGCCTCGTGGTGGTCTATGGCGACAAAGTTTTTGCTTTCGACATCCTGCTTGCGCAGCAGGCGGCGCAGGCCGATGGCAGGGTTGCCTTTTGTTCGATACCCCATCCCGCAGGCGTGGTCGAAAACCGTTGTTATCCGTTGTAAGACCCGCCGCGCGGTTTCAGGCTTTGCCGTCCAGATAGGGTCAAGAACTTCGTCGATTTCAATCTGGCTGACATCTTCAACCGACATCTTGCCCAAGACAGGAAAGGCGTAGGTTTCAAGCGTGGTTATCCATTGGGCGATGTGCTTGCCATTGCTTTTGTTCTCTTTGAACTTGCGCTCGTGGACGCGGCGGGACAGGTCTTCAAAGGTCAGGTGTTTGCCGTCTTCTTCGCGCTGTCGAACCTTGGGGTTTCCACCACGCAAGACCACCTTACGCATTTCAATGGCGCGTTCCCGTGCGTCGGCCAGCGAAAGCACCTTTGCGGAACCAAGCCCATAGTCGCAACGCTTGCGCCGAACCGTAAGAC
>CBDUEF010000127.1:0-7345 GCA_965366095.1 uncultured Cypionkella sp.
GGGCATAGGGGAAGACGTGGATGGTGAAAGCCCCGCCATTATCGGCGACCACAGCGGCCAGAAGGCCCAGATCATAAAGGACGATCAGCACCAGCCACAGCCCGATGGCAAGGCCCGCGGCACCGGATGGGCGGCGCGACAGGGCGGAAATCGCATAGCCCGCGCCAAGGAAAGTGGCCCCCAGCACCAGCGACGACCATGTCAGCCGCCAAAGCGCGGGAAGGCCTGCGGTGGCGGCGCTGTCAACACTCAGGGCGGCGATGGCGGCCACGCCGTAGCCTGCGGCGACGGCCAGCGCGAGGATGGCCAGATGGGCGAGAAGTTTGCCCAGCAGCACCTCGGCCCGACCAACGGGGTAAGTGAGCAACAGCGGCAGGGTGCCGCGTTCAACCTCCCCCGCGACGGCATCGAAGGAAATCAGCAGGGCGACCAGAGGCACCAGATAGACCGAAAGGCTGGTCAGGCTGGCGACGGTGACCGAGAGGCGATCCACCCCTAGCGCTCCCGAGGGTGCAGAGCCAGCGGCGGACAGCACCAGCGAAAACAGCACCATCATCGCCATGGCGATACTTACCCAACGGTTGCGCAGGGCGATGCGGAATTCGGCCCCGGCGGTGGCAAGGATGCGGTTCATTGCCCGTCCCTCCGGCTGAAATGGCTGTAGATGTCTTCAAGGCTGGGCGGCAGCACCTCAAGATCGGCGATGTCTGCGCCCATGGCGGTGATCTGCGACAAGAGGGCCAGCTTTTCGTCTTGGGCGCAGGTCATAGACAGAAAGCCGCCGTCGCCAAGCGTGGCCGCAGGCAGGGCCGCGCGCAGGCGGTCGGTTGCGCCCTCGCGGGGCAGGATTTGCAGGGCCACCGGCAAGGCGGCGCGGCGGCGCAGATCGGGGAGCGAGCCTTCGGCGACCAGCGCGCCTTGGGAGAGGATCAGGATACGGTCGGTGCGGGCCTCAACCTCGGTAAGGGCGTGAGACGACAGCAGGATCGAGGCGCCAGTGGCGGCAAGGCCATCGAGAAGCGCGTAGAAATCGCGGCGAGAGACCGGATCAAGGCCCGAGGTGGGTTCGTCCAGCACCAGAAGTTTCGGGGTGCCGATCAGGCTTTGGGCAAGGCCGACACGCTGGCGCATGCCCTTGGAATAGGTGCCGATGCGGCGTTTTGCGGCGGCGTGAAGGCCGACACGCTCCAACAACTCCATCGCCTTGGCGGGGTTTTCGCCGCGCAAGGAAAGATAATAGCGGATTTGTTCAAGGCCGGTCAGCGCCGGGTGAAAGGCCACGTTTTCAGGTAGATAGGCGGTGGCCCCGCGCGCCACAGGCCCGCCGGGGGCATCGCCTGCCACGGAAATCTCGCCTGAATCGTAAGGGATCAGGCCCAGAATGATCTTCATCATCGTGGATTTGCCCGCGCCATTATGGCCAAGCAGCGCCACCCGCTCACCGGGGGCGACGGACAGGGAAACCCCATTCAGGGCGGCAACGCCCTGATAGGTTTTAGTGAGTTTGTTCAGCGTCAAGGTCGGCGTCATAACTTTGGTCTTTCAGCCAGCGACCGGCCACCTCGGCCTCCATCGCGGCAATGTCAGCGGGCAAGGATATCTCGATCGGGGCCATCATGGGATGGCTGTCAAGGATACCACCGGGAAGGGTTGCAGGGAAATTCGATTGCGACCAGCGGATCAGTTGCACGGCGGGAGAGCCAAGCAATAGGCTGGCCGAGGGTTGCGACCACAGGATCGAATCCATCAGATCATTGGGGCGAAACGGGCTGTCGGCATAACCGTCGCCGTTCAGATCAAAGGCGGGCAGGTCGGACCAATAGTTGCCGCGCCCGTCAAGGCTCCACTCGATATTGCGGGTGCCGACATATTTGACCTGCGTGCGGTTGCCGATAAAGGCGTTGCCGGTGATGGCGTTACGCTCGGAGCCTGCGGTGAAATGGATGCCGATATCGCAGCCCTCAAAGCGGTTGTCGGCGATCAGATTGCGGTTGGCGTTATAGATGAAGGTGCATTTATCGGCCCCGCGCACCAGATTGCCGACGAAATCGGATTTGTTGGCAAAGTTGAGCATGACGCCGTGGCTGCGATCGCCAAGGCTGCGGTTGTTCAGCACCTTGGCCCGGTCGGAAAACATGATGGCAAAGCCCAAATGGTTGCCGATGCTGATGTTGCCCGAGACCTCGGAATCATTGGTATACATGTAGTGGACAGCGAAACGCAGATCGCGGAAGAGGTTGTTGCGGTAGGTGTCGCGTTTGGAGGTGTTCGAGAAAATCCCGTCGCGGCCATAGCGCACGGTGTTGTTTTCAATCACCACGCCGGGGGCGTTCCAGACGTAAAAGCCGTTGCCGCGTTCGTTCATGCGGTGGTTTTGTCCGCCCTCGATGGAATTGCCGCGGGCGATGGAATCAGCGCTGCCGTGGAAATCTATGCCGTGCATGTTGTTGAAAAGCGTGTTGTTTTCGATCAACGCGCGGTCGGCGCCTTTGATGGCTTTCACGCCGGAATCAATCGCCTGATTGTTGCCGCCCGATCCGGTGATGGTGCAGCCTTTGATGGTGACATCGGGCGAGGTTATCAGCACCACGGTGCCTTTGCCGCCGCCGTCGATCACAGCGCCGGGCAGGCAGGTCAGGGTCAGCGGGCGATCAAGGGTGACGGCGGGATAGGTTCCCGCCGCCAGGGTGATCACATCGCCGGGAGAGGCCCCGGCGATGGTGGGTTGCAGGGGCGTTTGGGGCGTGACAGCAATATCCGCCGCCTGCGCCATCGGCGCAAACAGAAGATATGCCGCAAGGAAACGCCCCAGTTTCATGGCTCAGGCCTTTTTCGGTTCAACGAACATCCGGCCGCGCATCTCCATGTGGAGGGCGTGGCAGAACCACTGGCAGTAATACCAGTAAACCCCGGCATTGGCGGCAACGAAGGTGACCGAAGAGGTCGCCTGCGGGCCGATTTCCATCGCAACGCCGTGGTTGCCCATGGTGAAGCCGTGGGTCAGATCGTCGATGTCGTCAAGGTTGGTGACGCAGACAGTCACCTCGTCGCCCTCGGTCACCGTGAAGGATTCCAGAGCAAAGTTCGGGGCCTGCGAGGACATGTAGACCCGCACCTTGTTGCCGTCGCGGATCACGAAATCCTGCCAGTCGTCAAGGTTGACGCCATCAGCCACGGCCTGCTTGCGGGTTTCGGCCCACATGCGATCCTGACGATCCCAGACCGACAGCGGGTTGACGATCGAGGCGTGGACCCCGATGGCGTCATGCGGTTCGGCAAAGTTGGGGCCGTCATGCACCAGCTTCATCTTGTCGCCAGAGATGTCGATCAACTGATCATTCTCGGGCTTCAAGGGGCCGACGTTCAGGAAGCGGTCTTTCGAGAATTTGCACAGGCAAACCAGCCATTTGCCATCAGCATCAAGGGTTTCGCCCATGGTGGTTTTCAGGTGGCCCGGCTGATATTGCACATCAATCCGGTCTTTGATCGGATCAATTTTCTCGCCAGCATAGGCCTTGATCGCGTCTTCGATGTTCCATTTGACGACCTGGCTGTCAAGGAACAGCGAGGTGAAGGCGTTGCCTGCGCCGTCAAAGGCGGTGTGCAATGGGCCAAGGCCGAGTTCGGGTTCCGCCACCACAACCGAGCGGGGGTCGATATCGGAGGTGAAGAGTGCGTCCATTTTGGTGACGTCGAACACCGTCACCGTCGGCGAGAGTTTGCCGTTGATGCAGAGGTGCTTTTTGTCGGGGGCCATGTTGCAACCATGCGGGTTGTTGGCGACCGGGATGTAACGGGTGTAGTTCTTGTTCGAGCCTTTGCGCCCGTCGATGATCTTGCAGCCGTTCAGCTCCTGGAAATCGCCCGCGGCGATGCCCTTTTCGATCTCGGCGATGTTGAACACCACCACATGGTCCATCTCGGCCGCGGTCATATCAGCAAGGGCCATGCCCATTTCCGAGTTATACGAGGTCGAGAACGCCCATTTGCCCTCATAATCGGCATCGGTGTTGTCAAGGTTGCCGGAAACCATCACCTGCCATGCGACTTTCATCTCATCGGCATCAACGGCAGTGAAGATGTTCACATAGGTGGACACGTCGGTCATGGTCGAGCCGTCATTGACCAGCGGAGCCTCGTCCTCGCCATTGGCAAAGATGTAGTTCGAGCGCGGCCATTTTTGCGGACGCAGGCCGTGGATGGCCTTGGCATTCGGGATCTCAAGGATCTTGTCGCATTTCATCACATCGCAGCGCACACGGGCGACGCGGGTGTTGGCCTTGTCGTTCATGAACAGGAAGCGGCCGTCATATTTGCCCTCGGTGTAGGACATATGGACGTGGTGCAAATCGCCGTTGTCATGCACGGTCTTGCCGTTGGCGGCCAAGAGTTTCTTGGTCTTTTCGGTCATGTTTTCTTGCATGATGTGCTTGGATTCGTTGGTCAGGCCCCATCCGGTGGCCGAGCAGCGGTTGAACACCGGAACCCGCATCAATTCGCGCATCGACGGCACGCCAAGGATGCGCATCTCGCCGCTTTGGCCCGAGGACCAGAAGCCGTAATATTCATCGAGTTGGCCCGGTGCCACGGCCCCGGTTGCATCGCCCGCAGCAAGCGCGCTGGTGGCGGTGGTGGCGGCAAGGCCAGCCACGCCGCCGGCGAGGGTCAGACGGCCCGCGCCAAAGGCCCCGGCGGCGGCGATGCCGCTGGCGCTATAGCCCAGAAGGCCGCGGCGGCTGATCCGTGTTTTGTTGTCCTCTTGCATTTTATGCATCCTTTCAGTTTTTCAGATTGGGAATATTGGGGTGCCCTTGGATGGCCGCAGTGCGGGCCGGGTTCAGGGCGGGGCTGGCCGAGGCGGATTCGCGCCGCTTCAGCTTTTTGATGACCACCGGACAGGTGGTTTCGGACTGATAGAGAACCTGACAATGCAGGCAATCTATGCATTCGTTGGGGTTGATCTCACCGGTGGGGTGGATCGCCTGCACCGGGCATTGATGGGCGCAGGTCTGGCAGGGGTTGCCACATTCCTTGTAGCGCTTCAGCCAATCAAACATCCGCATCCGCGCCGGGATCGCCAAGGCGGCACCCAGAGGGCAAAGATAGCGGCAGTAAAAGCGTTCGACGAACAGGCCCGCCGCCAGAAGGGCGACCGCATAGGCCACAAAAGGCCAGGCGCGGATGAATTTCAGGATGATCGCGGTTTTGAAGGGCTCTACCTCGGCCAGATGTTCGGCCTGCTCGATGCTCATCAAGGACACCCCGAAGAGGCCGAGGAAGATCATGTATTTCACCGGCCAGAGGCGCTCGTGCAGGCCCCAAGGCAGGGTCCATTGCGGGATGTGGAAGAATTTGGCGATGCGGTTGGTCAGCTCTTGCAGCGCGCCAAAGGGGCAAAGCCAGCCGCAATAGGCACCCCGGCCCCAGAACAGAAGGGCAGCGGCGACGGAAAACCACAAGATGAAGGTAAGCGGATCAAGCAAGAAGGCCTGCCAGCTAAAGCCATTCATCAGCGCGCCGAACAGTGCCATCAGGTTGACGACCGATAGCTGCGCGTTGGCATACCAGCCGAGGAACACCAGTGTGACGGTCAGATAGCCGATGCGGAACCAGAAGAACACGCGCTCGTTGCGGGTAAAGAAGAACTGGAAGAAGAACATCACGGTCAGCACCAAGAGCATGATGGCGACGCCGATGATTTCGGTGGTCTTGTCGCGCCAGATGCGCTGCCACAGCGCCTGTTGGGCGGCGAATTCATCCGAGGGGGCGGCGGTATCGGTTGCTGCGGCGGCGGGGGCCGCGATCTTGCGCAGGTATTTCTCGGGCAGTTGGTAACCCAGATCAAAGGTGGTGAAGACCTTCTCGGTTGGCCCGACCTGACGCTGCACCAGAAGTTGCAAACGAAACGGTTTGGCCGGATCAAAGCCTTGATCGGCGGGGGTCTTGAAGAGATCAGTCTCGGTGAAATCAGGCGCACCGGGGGCGGCGACGGCCATCAGGCGCTTGTGCGATTTGTCGTGAAAGCGGATCGAGATGTCGTCCTGCACCAGAACGATGCGGTCAAAGATGCCGCCGCGCACATAGCCCGAGCCCTTGAAGGAATAAACCCCACGGCCCACCACCATGATCGCCTGATCGCCGGGCTGCAACCACTTGGCAAGGTTGGCATTTTCGGCGTCGCCCAGCAGCGCCTTGCCGATGGCAGGAACCGAGACCAGCGCCATATTCATATCGACATAGGCGACATCAGGCGCGCCGGGTTCGGGGCGCGAGGTGGCGCGCTCATCGCCCATCGCCTCAAAGGCGGCGTTCACTTGCCCCACATCGACCGACAGGCGGCGCAGGGTGCCATCGCCTTCCAGTGTCATCCAATCGGTGGCGGCGGTGGCATCGGGGTTGATCTCGACCGTAGGGCCAGTGACAACGTCGGGCACCAGCCCACCAAGGCCAAGGCTGCGCGCCACTTTCAGACCCGAGCGCACGATGGAATCGTCGATCACCATGACAGTCACGGTCGCGCCTGAGATGATGTTCAGATCATGGCCAGTGCCGTTGGCTGCGGCCTCCTTCACCAGATCAAGCCCGGCATAGGCGGCGGCCAGCGCCTTCATCTTGGCATCGGGGATGCCGATCAGCACGATCGGTTCGGAATGTTTGACCAGCCGCACGCCGATCACCTTGGCATCAAGCCCGACGGCCACCATGGTGTGGATCGGTTTGCCGGAATAGCCGGTGGTGCCGACGAAATCCGAAGTGATGAAGGCCCAGCCGATGGTCTCGCCGCCCTTGAGCACCGGGGCAACGGCCAGATCTTCGCGGATCGGGCCAAAGCCATCGGCCCCGGAGACCAATTCCGAGGCGGGGACGTCTGCGATGTATTTGGAAAGCACACTCTCGGCCTGCGCGGGCTGCGCCAACGCTATAAGGCAAAGGACCAGAGTGCAAAGGATCGCGGAAAGGGAAAAACGAATATGCATCATTCAGGTCTCATTCGGGGGGCCACGGGCCAGATGCGCCCGGATCGGGCGAGGCTGGACCTGTAGCGTAAGGGTGAGGAATTGGGCGGGCCGGGGCCAGCCCTGCGGGGCCGGGGCCAGCGTGGTGGCAGAGCCTGCCAGCGCATGACCCAACACACATTCGGGGCAGAATTTACAGATATGGGCTGGCAGGGGCAGCGGTTTGCCCTTTGCATCCAGCAAGATCGTCTCGGCACCAAGCTCCGAGCAGATCACCATCTCGGTGGCGCCAGCAGCCTGCGCCATTGCAACACCGGCCATGCCACGCGAAACGCCTGCCACTGAGATACAGAGGCAGAGGATCAGGCAGATTAAGGAATGGCTAAGGC
>CBDUEF010000128.1:0-7289 GCA_965366095.1 uncultured Cypionkella sp.
TGAGGCGCATCTGGACCCGGGCCTCTATCAGCCTATCTTGAGGCGCAAGGCTATGAGGTGAAGGCCGAGATTGGCGCTTGCGATGTGATGGCGCGGCGCGGCGGCGAGCCTGCGCTGGTGGTTGAGATGAAGCTGGGGTTTTCGCTGGCCTTGGTGATGCAGGGTGTGGCGCGGCAGGCGCTGTTTGACGATGTGTATCTGGGCGTTGGCTTGGGGCCGAAGGGCTGGGGGCCGAGGTATAAGGATATTCTGGGTCTGTGTCGGCGGTTGGGCTTGGGGCTGCTTGCGGTGAAGGCGGGCAGGGTTGAGGCGCATCTGGACCCGGGCCTCTATCAGCCGCGCCGGGCGGTGGCGCGGGCGGGGCGGTTGTTGCGCGAATTTGAGCGCCGGGTGGGGGATCCCAATATCGGCGGCACCACCGGGGTTTTGCGGATGACACATTACCGGCAGGATGCTTTGCGCTGCCTGTTGGTGGTGGGCGAGGGGGTGAAGGCGGCAGAGGTGGCGCGGCTTTCGGGCGTTTCGCGGGCCGGGGTGTTGATGCGGGCCGATCATTATGGCTGGTTCGAGCGGGTATCGCTGGGGATTTATGCGGCCACGCCAAAGGGGCGGGCGGCGCTGGCCGATCATGCGGCGATGGTCGCGGCATTGCAGGAGGGCGCAAAGGGTGCATGAGTTTGAGCTGCGGGTCTATTATGAGGACACCGATCTGGCGGGGATTGTCTATTACGCCAATTATTTGAAATTCATCGAGCGGGCGCGCAGCGAATGGGTGCGCGGGCTGGGGGTGGATCAGGCGGCGTTGCGGGCGCAAGAGGGGATCGTTTTCGCGGTGCGCCGGATTGAGGCCGATTACCTGCGCGCGGCAAGGTTTGACGATGTGCTGCGGGTAGAGACGCGGCTGACGGGGGCCACGGGCGCGCGCATTTTGCTGACGCAAGAGGTGTGGCGCGGGGCAGAGCGGCTGTTCGTGGCCGAGGTGGTGCTGGTTTGCGTGAATGAGGCGGGGCAGGCGGCGCGCCTGCCTGCGGCGTTGCGCGAAAAGCTGGTGCCAGCGCTGCATTGAGGCGTTTTGTCGCCAGTTGACGCGGTTGTGTTGGCATTCCGCTTCAAACCTTGATAGAATCGGTCCAAAGAAGCGGCCGAAGAGCCCCAAAAAAGAGCAGGCGTAATGGACCAGAATACTCTTGCGGCAGCGCAAGCGATTGATTTTTCGCTGTTGTCGTTGTTTTTGCGCGCCACTTTCGTTGTGAAAGTGGTGATGATTGGCTTGATGATCATGTCGTTCTGGTCGTGGTCGATCATCATTCGCAAGCATTTGATGTATCGCAAATCCCGGGCCGAGGCGGCGGTTTTTGACCGCTCGTTCTGGTCGGGTGAGCCTTTGGACGAGTTGTTCGAGAAGATCGGCGGCGATCCGCAGGGGCCTTCGGAGAAGATTTTCTCGGCCGGGATGCTGGAGTGGCGGCGCAGTCATCGGCAGGATGGCGGGCTGATTGCGGGGGCGCAGGCGCGGATTGACCGGGCGATGGATGTGGCAATCTCGCGCGAGGCGGAGGTGTTGAACAAGGGCTTGTCGTTTTTGGCGACAACGGGTTCGACTGCGCCGTTTATCGGGCTTTTCGGCACCATTTGGGGCATCAAGCATTCGTTCGAGCAGATTGCGATCAGTCAGAACACCAGTCTGGCCGTGGTGGCGCCGGGGATTGCCGAGGCCTTGCTGGCCACCGGCATCGGTCTGGTGGCAGCCATTCCGGCGGTGGTGTTTTACAACAAGCTGAACAGCGATTCCGAGCATATTCTGGGCGGCTATGAGGCCTTTGCCGATGAGTTTGCCACCATCCTGTCGCGCCAGTTGGACGCGTAAGTCATGGGCGCGGGGGTTATCAAAAAAGGCGGCGGTGGTGGGCGGCGCAGGCGTCGCGGCGGTGGGGCGGCGATGAGTGAGATCAACGTCACGCCCTTTGTTGACGTGATGCTGGTGTTGCTGATCATCTTTATGGTGGCGGCCCCGATGCTGACGGTGGGTGTGCCGCTGAAGCTGCCCGATACGGCGGCCAATGCTTTGCCGACCGAGGATGAGCCGCCGCTGTCGATCTCGATCACGGCGGATGGGTTGCTGATGATCCAGAACAGCGAAGTGGCGGATGCGGAACTGATCCCGAAGCTGGCGGCGATTGCGGCCGAGCGCAAAAGCGACAAGATTTTCCTGCGCGCCGATGGGTCTATACCCTATGAGCGGGTGGCGCAGGTGATGGGGGCGCTGAACAAGGGCGGCTTCAACAATATCGGGCTGGTCACGGACGCGGGCGGTCCGTCGTTCAGCGGCAATTAGGCGGGTTGATTGGGCAAGGCGATGGATCGCGGCACAATTCTTTCTGGCGTGGGGCATGTCGGCCTGATCCTCTGGGTAGCCCTGGGGGAATGGCTGTTTGCGCCTGCCGAACTGCCCGCGCCTTCGGTTGCCGAAGTCTCGCTGATTTCATCGGCCGAGTTTGACAAGCTGGCGGCGGCGCAGCCCTCGACGCCGAAACCTGCGCCCAAGGCCAAGCCCGCGAAACCCGTGGTGGCAACTCCTGATCCGGTTCAGCCAGAATTGCCACCGGCGGAGGCTTTGCCTGAGGTGACGCCTCCGCCTCAGCCGACTGAGGCCCCGCCCGATGCCCCGGTTTCCAATGATCCGCAGCCGGTGGAGGCGCCGCCGCCCGACAGCCCGGTGGCCGCCGAGGCGCAGCCGATTCCGGTGCCGGTGACCTCAATCCGCCCCAAACCGCGCCCGATTGACCGGGTGGCACCAACGCCGGTGGAAACCCCGGTTCAGACGCCCGAAATTGCCGATCAGGCGACGCCTGAGGTCACCGATCAACCCGCGCCCGATGCGCCGGTGGTGACCGAGGATAAACCCGCCGCCGCGCCGCAAGAGGCGACGACGCAGATCGTGACCGAAGCGGTGGAAACCGACACCACCGCGCCGCAACTGGCCCCGACGACCAGCCGCAAGCCGCAATCGCGGCCCGAAAAGGTGGCTGAGGTTCCGGCCGAGAAGCCGGCCAAGCCCGCGCCGGAAAAACCCGCGCCGCAAACCGATACCACCTCGATTGACGCGGCTTTGGCGGATGCCACGGCAGACGCCCCTGCCGAGACCAGCACCGAGGCCACCGCCGACACCTCGGCGCAAAATGCCCCACAAGGCCCGCCAATGACGGGCGGCGAAAAGGATGCGCTGCGGGTGGCGGTGAAACAGTGCTGGAACGTTGGCTCGCTGTCGTCTGAGGCGATGCGGATCAAGGTGACGCTGCGGGTGGATGTGGCGCAATCGGGGGTGCCGGATGCTGCGTCAATCCGCATGACCGGCTTTGAGGGCGGATCGGAAGCTGGGGCGAAGATGATGTTCGAAGTGGCCCGCCGCGCAATAATCCGCTGCGGCAAAAGCGGCTTTCCTTTGCCACCCGAAAAATACGACAGTTGGAAAGACCTTGAGCTGGTGTTCGATCCCAGTGGGATGAGGATGCGCTGATGGGTATGTTTTTGCCGATATTCGACGGTTCACTTGCGGCGGTTTTGCGCTGTGTACGGGCAGGATTTGGTTTGCCGCTTGATAAATGCGACCAGTGGAAAGACCATGAGTTGGCGCTTGACGCGATGGACGCGGAGCAAGGCTGATGATGGGTATTTCCGTTTTCTTTTTGAACAGACCAGTGAGGACAGCATGATTTTCCGAAACCAAATTGCCGCCATGTTTGCGCTTGCCTTGGCCGGGTTGATCAGCGCCGCACCGATGGCGTTGGCCCAGAGCGGGCCGTTGCGCATCGTGATTGATGAGGGCGTGATCGAACCGATGCCGGTGGCGGTGCCTGGCTTTATCGACGAGGGCGGCGCGGGCGATTATGCCGCCAATATCGCAAAGGTGGTGGCGGCCGATCTGGCCGGAACCGGGCTTTTCCGTGAAATTCCTGCCGATGCGTTTATCAGCCGGGTGACCAGTTTTGATGCTCCGGTTGCCTATCAAGATTGGCAGGCGATCAATGCGCAGGCTTTGGTGACCGGATCGGTTCAGGCCAGCGGTGATCGGATTGTTGTTAAGTTCCGGCTGTTTGACGTGTTTTCGGGTCAGCAGATGGGCGAGGGTTTGCAATTTGCCGGCACCCCTGCAAGCTGGCGGCGGATGGCGCATAAGGTGGCCGATGCAGTTTACAGCCGGATCACCGGCGAGGGCGGCTATTTCGACAGCCGGGTGGTTTATGTGGCCGAAAGCGGCCCCAAGAACCAGCGGCAAAAGCGGCTGGCGGTGATGGATTATGACGGCGCAGGGGTGCAGTATCTGACGGATAGCTCCTCTATCGTGCTGGCACCGCGGTTTTCGCCCAAGGGCGACCGGATCCTCTTCACCTCGTATCAATCGGGCTTTCCGCAGATTTACATCATGGATGTGGGCAGCCTGAAAATCCGTGCCTTGGGCGAGCAGCCCGGCACCATGACCTTTGCGCCGCGCTTTTCGCCCGATGGCGGCACGGTGGTGTTTTCATTGGAACGCGGCGGCAATACCGATATCTATTCGCTGAACCTTGGCTCGGGGGCGTTGTCGCAATTGACCAATGCGCCCTCGATCGAGACCGCGCCCAGCTATTCGCCTGATGGCAGCCAGATCGTGTTTGAAAGCGACCGCTCGGGCACGCAGCAGATTTACATCATGAGCGCCTCTGGCGGCGAGGCGCGGCGGGTTTCCAATGGCAAGGGGCGCTATGGCACCCCGGTCTGGAGCCCGCGCGGCGATATGATTGCCTTTACCAAGCAGGGCGACGGACGGTTCTACATTGGCGTGATGCGCACCGAAGGCGATGAAGAGCGGCTGTTGACGGCCTCGTTCCTGGATGAGGGCCCGACCTGGGCGCCCAATGGCCGCGTGATCATGTTCATGCGCGAGTCTGCGGGCGCGGGCGGGCAATCGGGCCTGTTCTCGGTGGATATTTCGGGGCGCAATTTGCGGCAAATCCCGACCGAGGGCGCGGCATCCGATCCGGCATGGTCGCCGCTTTTGCCCTGATAAAACCGGCGCTGCACGGGATTCCCACGGCGGCGCTGATCTGATATGGTGGCCATAATCAAGCCACAAGAACAAAGGAAACGGCGTATGACACTTCTTCCAAAGGCCCTTTTGATCGTTGCTGCCCTTGGCCTTGCAGCCTGCAACAACCCTGACCGTTTCGGCGCAGCTGGTGCGGGCGGTGCTGGCGGCACGGGCGGCTCTGGCATTGATACCAATGGCTTGGGTGATCCAAGCAATCCGCGCTCGATTGCCTATTTCAACCAGACGGTCGGTGACCGCGTGCTGTTCCCGGTCGATCAATCCACCCTGACCGGCGATGCGCGCAGCGTTTTGGCGGGGCAGGCGCAATGGCTGCAGACCAATGGCGATTACGCGATCATCATCGAGGGCCATGCCGACGAGCAGGGCACGCGGGAATACAACCTTGCGCTGGGTGCGCGTCGTGCCGCAGCCGTGCAGGATTATCTGATCAGCCAGGGCGTGGCCCCAAGCCGGATGCGCACGATCTCTTATGGCAAAGAGCGCCCGATTGAGGTGTGTTCGGAAGAGGCCTGCTATGCCAAGAACCGCCGCGCCGTGACGGTGTTGTCGACGGGCGCGGGGGCGTAAGCGATGCGCTGGCTTGTCCTGTGTCTGGCGCTGCTGCCCTTGCCTGCCGTGGCGCAGGACAAGGCGCAGACGCTGGCCGATATCAAATCCGAGTTGACCGCGCTGATGGCGCAATTCAACGGCCTGAAATCCGAGCTGGTCAGCTCGGGTGCCGCCAGCAGCGGCGCCGCGGGCGGTGACGCATTGCAGCGTATGGATGCGATCGAGGCCGAGCTGACGCGGCTGACCAACAAGACCGAAGAGGTCGATGCGCGGTTGCGCGCGGTGGTCTCGGACGGCACCAACCGGATTGGCGATATCGAGTTTCGACTGTGCGAAGTAACGACGGGTTGCGATCCGGCCAGTCTGCCCGACACGCCGACTTTGGGCGGTGGCGATGCGGTGGCCGTGGTGCCGCAGGTGGCGACCGATCCCGCAACGGCGGATGCAGGCGGGGCGGAATTGGCGATTGGCGAGAAGACCGACTTTGACCGGGCCAAGGGGGTGCTCGGTCAAGGTGACTTTCGCGCCGCCGCGGACCAGTTTGCGACCTTTGCCCAATCCTTTCCTGGCAGCCCGCTAAGCCAGGAAGCGAACCTGTTGCGTGGCGATGCGTTAAGCCAGTTGGGCGAGACCTCTAACGCCGCGCGCGCCTATCTTGAGGCGTTTTCGGGCAAGCCTGATGGGCAGTTTGCTGGGCAGGCCTTGCTGAAACTGGGGCAGGCCTTGGGCAGTTTGGGCCAAACGCCAGAGGCCTGTGTGACCTTGGGCGAGGTGGGCACACGCTTTCCCGGCACGATTGACGCCACCAATGCCAGCGTTGCGAGGCAGGGTCTGGGCTGTAATTGACGCCCGATCTGACAGAAAGATTGCTCCAAGGCCTGGGGGAGGCGGCAAACGCCCCCCTGGGCCTTGGCGTTTCTGGCGGCGGCGATAGTTTGGCGCTGCTGTATCTGGCGCATCGCGCCGGGCTGCAGATCAGCGCCGCAACGGTGGATCACGGCCTGCGGGAGGGCTCGGCGGCAGAGGCCGAGGCGGTGGCGCGCATATGTGCAGACCTTGGGGTTGCCCATCGCGTTTTGCGCTGGCAGCGGCCTGCGGGCGCGGGCAATCTGCAAGATCAGGCGCGTCGGGCGCGCAGGGCGTTGCTTGGCGATTGGGCGCGCGGGGCGGGGCTGGCTGCGGTGGCGCTGGCCCATACCCAGGATGACGTGGCCGAAACCTTTTTGATGCGGCTTTCGCGTGGGGCGGGGGTTGACGGGCTTTCGGCGATGGCGGGCGATTGGCAAGAGGGCGGGCTGCGCTGGTTGCGGCCCTTATTGGGCGTGTCGCGTCAGGCGCTGCGCCAATATTTGCGCGAATTGGGCGTGGATTGGATCGACGATCCAAGCAATGAGTCTGATCGGTTTCAGCGGGTGCGCGCGCGCAAGGCCTTGCGGTTACTGGGCGATTTTGGTCTGGGGGCCACACGTTTGGCCGAGGTGGCGGGCCATCTTGAGCAGGCCCGTGCGGCGCTTGAGCAGGCCTGTGACAAGGCGGCGGTTTTGGTTTTGCGCGAAGCGGCGGGCGCGGTCTGGTTGCAGCGCGAGGGATTTTCCGGGCTTGCGCCCGAGATGCAGCGGCGGCTGTTGCAACGGGTGATCCTGTGGATCGC
>CBDUEF010000129.1:0-7213 GCA_965366095.1 uncultured Cypionkella sp.
CAAACGATCAGCCAAATAACCTTCAAAAAAACCAAAATGCCCGCCATAATCAAAAAAAGTAACACGACTCCCTGCAGCGGCCCCAAGTTCAACTCCCAACCCGCCGCAGCAATACGGACGCCCTCGCCGCTGTCAGAAAGCATCCCTGCACCAAGTGTGAGGCCGGCAATCGCCGCGACAAATAGAAAAATCTTCAGCAACGACCAGATCATTTCGGTCTCCTATTGGCCCAAACTGACGCTAAACTCGGCAAATGCTTTGATCGCGGCCAGTCTCTTTTGGGCAAGCGTCTGCCAATCGGCCATGGCTTCCTGCGACTCTTTCGGCAAGGCAGCAAGCTCAACGAGCGTAACTTGCAGATCGCCAGATGTCAGTGCGGCCTCTGCCCGCGACAAAACAGCGTCCGGGTCAGTGCCTTCCTTTGGCGTCAGAGATCTTGCGCCGGTTTGGGTTTTCAAGAAATTTGTCACTCTCGCTGTCCAACTGCTGCCCATGTCCGTGCGCTGGGATGCATCCAGCGCCCGACGCGCCATTTTAGGAAAATCGGTTTGCAGAGTGGCGAGGGTCGGCGCGCCTGCCTCAGAAACTGCAATCAAGGCATCGGGCGCCGGAACACCAATATCTGCCAGTAGATCGGAAAAAGCGACACCGCTATCCAAGGCGGTAGATATCCGCGAAAGGGCGACTGTTTGCGCGGCCTTTTGGAGTGATAACGCGGCTTCTGCTTTGGCTGCCGCGGTCGCGGCATCAGCCTCTTTGATCCGCGTGTCGACCGTTGCCAAAGCCTCTGGAGAAAGCTTGGGACCCGATTCCAAAGAATCAATCCGACCCTGAATTTGAAGGAGTTTTTGCGCGACGTCACCATCACCCGGCCCGACGGACAAAGCTGCAAGCGCGGTCTCCAAGGACGCAACGCGAGACTGCAAGGGCTGTAGCTCAAGGGGCGTCGGGTTCGATGCCGCCGCCTCTACTGCGGCAAGGCGATGTTCGATCACATCCAGGTTTCCGGGCTTTGGTAAACTGGCGGTCAGTTCTTGAATTTTGAGGTTCTGGGCATCAATTTGCTTTTGCAAGGCGCTGACGTCCTGAATCGGCCAGCCATCTGGCGCATATTTTGTCAACCCAAATCCTGCTGCCGCTGCCAAAAGGCCCCCTAACAGTGCGCCCAAAAACCCAAGACCGCCTTTTGGCGAAGGTTTTGCTTTTGGCGGCTGACCTATGCTGGCGCGCAGGTCCGGCTCGGGTTCAGCAAGGGAAGGCTCTGTCAAAAGGAACGGTTCGTCGGGGGTTGGTCTGGAGTCCACTTGAGACTCTGGCCCAACCATCTGACTGCTGTCTCGCGTATCCGTCTGATGGGGCATGGCCTTTTTCTTCCGATTCTATCGAGATCTGCAACACTATAATAGCCTAACCGCTCCGCCTCCAAAGGTTCAAGGCGTGCAGTCCAATGCAAAAAGCGCCAGTAGGGTGTTGATTATTCCCGACGCGTCTGGCGAGAGGGCCGTCTGAATTGTCGCGGCTGGCAGGGTGCGCGCCTTTTGAGCCACCGACGGGCTCATTGCGGCAATATAAAGCGGGGCAATGACGGTGCAATTCTGAATCTCAGCCGAAAATATACTCGCCGAACGTGGAGAAAACAAAGGGATGAAAACTGGTTCTGGTTTGCTCAAAATGGTACGAGCTACGTCGCTTAAAGATTGGGTGATTTGCTGATAAACCACTGCTTCGACTGTCTCTATTCCTGCGCTTACAAGGGCATCTTTTATCGACCCTGTACTAATTACGCCCCGAAGATGCAGGAGAGGGCCGGAAAGCTTCTGTGTGGCTATCATCGCCAATATGGCCCCCGAATCGCCATTTGCAGACAGCGCCTCAAATCCGGCCAAGCGCGCCAGTCGTGCCGTTTCTTGCCCGACACAAAATGCCCGGTCGGGCAATGTAATCCCGTTGGCAATAATCCGCCGGGCGGCAGCAACTGCCGTCTGGGAGGTGAAAATAACCGCCGCAAATTGACGAGCCGGTATGGGCGGGTTGAGAAATTCAGCCCGCATCAAGGGAGATATCAGGATTGATAAAGGCGCAGCAACACGTTGCTGCAAAACTTGGGCGAAGTCTTCACTTTGAGACAGCGGGCGGGTTAAGAGAACGATCTTGGAGCGGGATTGTGCGACCATGTTAGGGGTGTTACCTGCAGCGAACCTTTGAAGCAACGGCGAAATATGGCACAACTACTTACCCTTCTCGGGATCGAATCCAGCTGTGATGACACGGCTGCTGCGGTTGTGCGGCACAAGCAGGGCTGCGCGCCCGAAGTGCTGGCCTCAGTGGTGGAAGGGCAGAACGCGTTACACGCGACCTATGGAGGCGTGGTCCCTGAGATCGCTGCGCGCGCACATGTCGAGCGCCTGGACTTTTGTGTCGAGCGCGCTTTGGCATCGGCAGCTGTCCGGTTTCGCGATCTAGATGCAGTTGCAGTCACAGCTGGCCCTGGTTTGATTGGCGGCGTGCTTTCCGGGGTGATGATGGCGAAAGGTTTGGCCGCAGCCCTGAACTTGCCTTTGATCGGCGTTAATCATCTGGCGGGGCACGCGCTGACGCCGAGGCTGACGGATAACGCACAGTTTCCCTATCTGATGTTGCTTGTATCGGGCGGTCACTGTCAGTTCTTGATCGTGAAAGGCCCGGCTCGGTTTCATCGGCTTGGAGGGACAATAGACGACGCTCCGGGTGAGGCCTTTGACAAAATCGCCAAGCTATTGGGCTTGAGTCAGCCCGGAGGGCCAAGTGTGGAATTGGAAGCCAAAATGGGGGATCCGGTACGGTTTCAGTTTCCGCGCCCCCTGGTCGACCGTATGGATTGCAACCTGTCTTTTTCCGGCCTGAAAACGGCTGTGTTGCGTGGTCGCGACAAACTCATATCGGAGAAAGGCGGTCTTACTGTGCAAGATCGGCAAGATATCTGCGCCAGTTTTCAAATGGCGATCTCCGATGTCCTGGAAAACAAGACGCAGCGGGCGCTTGATATCTATATGCAACTGCGGCCCTCGTTTCCGACCTTTGCCGTCGCAGGGGGTGTCGCGGCCAATGTGGCCCTCCGCGAAAAACTCAATGCGCTGTGTTGCAGGTTGGGCGTAAGCTTTTTGGCGCCGCCCATGGCCTTATGCACGGACAATGCCGCGATGATTGCCTGGGCGGGGATAGAACGATACCGTCTGGGGGCGCTGGATGATATGGGTTTGGCAGCGCGTCCGCGTTGGCCTCTTGATCCATCAGCGGCGCCCATGATCGGCTCGGGTAAAAAGGGGGCCAAAGCATGATTGGCATCGCCGGCGCCGGTGCGTTTGGCACTGCTTTGGCAATCGCCCTTGGTCGTGAAGGGCGCGAGATACGTCTTTGGGCACGGAACGAAGAGCACGTGCGAGAGATGGAAAAGGCAAGGAGAAATGACTCCCGGCTATCTGGCGTGGAATTTCCTGACTCTGTCTCGGTTACGGCGAAAATTGAGGAACTCTGTTCGGCTGAGGCCGTGCTTTTAACCGTGCCAATGCAGTCATTGCGAAGCTTTCTGCAATCCAGTCCGGCTTTGGACGGGGTGAACCTTGTTGCCTGTTGTAAGGGAATTGATCTGCACAGCCTTAAAGGGCCAACAGCCTTGATTGCAGAATGTTGTCCAAGATCATCACATGGGGTACTGACAGGGCCGAGTTTTGCGGCAGATATCGCCAAAGGCTTGCCAACGGCGCTGACCTTGGCAAGCGCGAAGGGCGAAGAATTGCAGCGCCTGCTCTCAACGCCAACCCTGCGCCTATATCGGACGGATGATGTGATCGGGGCGGAACTGGGGGGGGCGCTGAAGAACGTGATCGCAATTGCGGCTGGGTTCGCTATCGGGGCCGGGTTGGGGGATTCGGCGCGGGCCGCAATCATGACGCGGGGATATGCTGAAATTGTCCGGCTTGCTCTTACCTTTGGTGCGCGGGCCGAGACATTGGCCGGGCTGTCGGGTTTTGGGGATCTGGTGCTGACCTGCACATCCACTCAGTCGCGGAACTTCCGTTTTGGAGTGGCGTTGGGATCCGGGGCAAGGTTTGATCCGAAGGTAACCGTTGAGGGAGTTGACACTGCGAAGGCGGTCGCCAATATATCGACGATTCGACAGGTCGAAATGCCCATCACCACCATGATTGCAGCATTGGTTGCACAGGAAATCACAGCAGAAAATGCAATTGCATCCCTTCTTTCCCGACCTTTGAAACAGGAATAACCCATGCGTGTTGCGCTGATCTGCACGGACAAAACCGGCCATTTGAAGACCAGAATGGACAATCGAGCCGCTCATCTGGCCTATATCGAGGCCACTGGAATTGTCGAAATGGCCGGGCCCTTTTTGAATGATCAAGGGGAAATGACGGGCAGTTTGGTTGTGCTGACAGTTGAAAGCGTAAAAGACGCGCAGGACTGGGCAGCAGACGATCCCTATGCGAGGGCTGGATTGTTCGAGGCTGTGACGATTTCAGAGTGGAAAAAGGTGGTTGGCTGATGGCCTATTGGTTGTTCAAGTCCGAACCAGATACCTGGAGTTGGGATCAGCAAGTGGCTAAAGGCGCCGCCGGTGAAGAATGGCATGGCGTACGCAACTATCAAGCGCGCAACAATATGCGGGCAATGAAGGTTGGAGATTTAGGCTTTTTTTACCATTCCAACGTCGGCAAAGAGGTGGTGGGATTGGTTGAAGTAAGCCAAACCAGCGCCCCCGATAGCAGCACCGAAGACCCTCGCTGGGATTGCGTGCATATTCGCGCGGTTAAACCGCTCATCCGTTCAGTGCCATTGGAGCAGTGCAAGATCCAACCTGGCTTGGAAAATATGGTGTTGATCAACAATTCGCGCCTGTCCGTACAGCCGGTTTCGGATGAAGAGTGGCGGATTGTTTGTGAAATGGGTGGGGTAACGCCTTAAATGAGGGGCCCCGACCCCGACGGGACCCCTCATCCACCCCACGTGCTCCCTTAGCACCACACGTGTTCTGAAAAGGTCCCGGACATGCTGTCCTATGGCTTTGAGAATAGTCTGCGATGGAGGCAATTGTCGAATCGCAAGAATAAAAAAATTGAGACAATTCGTTAGCTTAACAAAAAGCCCGCCCGAAAAATCGGGCGGGCTTTTTGTGCAAATGGTGCCGTTATTTGTAGATGGCTTCTTTTCCGAAATGCTTGGTCAACATGTAATAAACCACAGCGCGGTGCTTGCTGCGTTCAGATTTGCCATAGGTCTCGATCACTGCATTAATTCCTTCCATCAACTTGGGTCCATCGGCCAGCCCAAGTTTTTTCATCAGGAAGTTCTTTTTAACGGTTTCAAGTTCGGACGGATCACTGCCCGCAACCGTTGAGGAATCCGCATTGTAGATCGCTGGTCCACATCCGATCGTGACCTTGGTCAACAGATCCATATCTGGATTGATCTTACATTTGTTTTTCAGATCATCGGCGTATTTTGCGATCAACTCGTCTCTTTTGCTCATTTGAGAGCTCCCTTGCTAATTTGCGCGATCCCATGGGTGCCTGTCATATTTCAGACAGTTGGCATTGGCCACTTTAGGCCATTGCAGCACAGCCACAAAGGGAAATATCAAAAAGCCTTCCCCCTAGGCAAAAACGCAAAAGGCTCGGACGAACCGGGCCTTCGCTTGGGTCTGGGTTACGATCAATAGCGATAGTGTTCTGATTTGAAGGGGCCATCAACCTT
This sequence comes from uncultured Cypionkella sp., assembly GCA_965366095.1. GTDB lineage: Bacteria > Pseudomonadota > Alphaproteobacteria > Rhodobacterales > Rhodobacteraceae > CBDUEF01. Next base: position 5,749 of record CBDUEF010000129.1, read on the forward strand.
TACGCCGATGTAATCGGCCTGATCCTTGCGCAGTTCAGTCAGCTTAACGCCGATCTTTTTCAGATGCAGGCGCGCGACTTTTTCATCCAACGCTTTTGGAAGAATATAAACACCGGGCTTGTAGTCCTTGCCTTTTGTCCACAGCTCGATTTGAGCAAGGACTTGGTTGGTAAAAGAGGCTGACATCACAAAAGAAGGGTGGCCCGTCGCATTTCCAAGGTTCAGCAGACGGCCCTCGGAAAGCAGAATGATGCGGCTGCCAGAAGGCATCTCGATCATGTCCACTTGCTCTTTGATGTTGGTCCATTTGTGATTCTTCAGGGCTGCAACCTGAATTTCATTGTCGAAATGGCCGATATTGCCAACGATTGCCATATCCTTCATTTCGCGGATATGCTCGATGCGGATCACGTCTTTGTTGCCGGTGGTGGTGATGAAGATGTCGGCTGAATTGACCTCGTCTTCCAAAAGGGTAACCTCGTAGCCGTCCATCGCAGCTTGAAGGGCGCAAATTGGGTCAACTTCGGTTACCTTCACCCGCGCACCGGCGCCACGCAATGAAGCAGCGGAGCCTTTGCCCACGTCGCCATAGCCGCAGACAACGGCCACTTTGCCGGCCATCATGGTATCAGTGGCGCGGCGGATGCCATCCACCAGCGATTCCTTGCAGCCATATTTATTGTCGAATTTCGATTTGGTTACACTGTCATTGACGTTGATTGCGGGGAAGGGTAGCTGACCCGCCTTATGCAGATCATAAAGACGGTGAACGCCTGTGGTCGTTTCCTCGGATACGCCTTTGATATCGGCGCGCTGTTTGGTGAACCAGCCAGGAGATGCAGCAAGACGTTTCTTAATCTGGTTGAACAGGCAAACCTCTTCATCCGAGGTGGGCACTGCGATCAGATCCGTTTCACCGGCCTCGACGCGGGCACCAATTAAAATATACATGGTGGCGTCGCCACCATCGTCCAGGATCAGGTTACATGTCCCGCCTTCACCGCCAAATTGGAATATTTTGTCCGTGTAGGCCCAGTAATCCTCCAGTGTTTCCCCTTTGATCGCGAAAACCGGCACGCCAGAGGCCGCAATCGCCGCCGCCGCATGGTCTTGGGTTGAAAAAATATTGCAAGAGGCCCAACGCACTTCGGCGCCGAGGGCGGCCAGAGTTTCAATCAGCGCAGCAGTCTGAATCGTCATGTGCAAAGACCCGGCAATCCGGGCACCTTTCAGAGGCTTTGCCGCACCGAATTCCTCTCGAAGCGCCATAAGCCCCGGCATTTCTGTCTCGGCTATGACCAATTCTTTGCGACCAAAAGCCGCCAGTGCGATATCCTTGACGATATAATCCATGTCTTTCGCCTCTATTCTATGAGTTTTGCATGCACCTATCATTTGCAGTGACTTGGGGCAATGGCGGCTAAATACACTTGGGTATCGCCAAAAAACCTGCAGAGTGTTAGGT
>CBDUEF010000130.1:0-7188 GCA_965366095.1 uncultured Cypionkella sp.
TGGTTCTGGCAACGGGTGTTTTCGGGCTGGGTTGGGCGTCGTCGGCGACAGCGCTGGGGATCGAGGTGGAGTTGCTGGATTTCGGACGCTCGTCCACGGTGGATATGGCGCGGGTGGAGGCGGCGTTGCGGGCGGACAAGGCCGGACGGATCAAGGCGGTGCTTTGCACCCATGTTGATACGGCAACCAGTGTGAAAACCGATGTGGCGGCTTTGCGCGCGGTGATTGATCTGGTGGGCCATGGCGCGTTGTTGGCGGTGGATTGCGTGGCCTCGCTGGGGTGCGACGAGTTTCGCATGGATGCCTGGGGCGTGGATGTGGTGGTTGCGGCCAGCCAAAAGGGGTTGATGACGCCGCCCGGTGTGGGGTTTTTATGGTTTTCCGAGCAGGCGCGGCGGGTGGGCAAAGGGGCGGGGTTGCGCACGCCCTATTGGGATTGGACGGCGCGCGCCGATGCCACCGAGTTCTGGCAGTTCTGGCATGGCACAGCCCCCACGCATCACCTGTTTGCGCTGCGCGAGGCGTTGAATATGATCAAGGAAGAGAGCCTGCCACAGGTTTGGGCGCGCCACCGCAGCCTTGCGCGCACGGTTTGGGCGGCGTTCGATGCCTGGGGGGCGGGCAATCCTGCGATTGTATTGAATGTGGCAGACCCTGCGCATCGCGGCCATGCGGTGACGGCGGCGCGGATCGGTGCGCCTGATGCCACGCGCTTGCGCATGTGGTGTGAACATCAGGCGGGCGTGACTTTGGGCATTGGTTTGGGGATGGCAACGGCTGAGGATCCGAACTCGACGGGGTCCTTGCGGGTGGCGCATATGGGGCATGTGAATGCGCATATGACTTTGGGCGCGCTGGCCGTGATGGAGGCGGGGATGCTGGCTTTGGGCATCCCGCACGGCCCCGGCGCCTTGGCCAATGCGGCGCAGGTGGTGGCCGAAGGCTAGGCCTTGGCCGCGCGTTCGCGCATCGAGATATAGATCGCGCAGGCAATCAGGATCGCCACGCCAAAGATCGTCCAGCGGTCGGGAAGTTGATCGAAGAAAAACCAGCCCAGAAAGGTGGCCATGACCATCTCAGTATAGGCGAGTGGGGCAAGTAATGATGCCTCGGCATAGTCATAGGCGCGCACGATCAGGAAATGGCCAAAGGTGGCCACCGCGCCAAGGCCGATGAACATCGCCCATTGGCCGGGGGTGGGCATTTGCCAGAGGAAGGGCATGACGGCGCTTGCAATTGCCGCTCCAATGACGGTGGTTTGCAAGGTGGTGACCGAAGCGGGCGCTTTGCCAGAAATCTTGCGGGTCAGCAGGAAGTAAAGCGCGAGAAAGCTGCCCGCGGCGAGGGCCAGAAACGAGCCGGGGTTCATCGCAACAAAGCCGGGGCGGATGATGATCAGCGTGCCGATAAAGCCGATCAGGCAGGCAATCAGGCGGCGGGGGCCAACTTTTTCACCGAGGATCAGCGGCGACAGCAAGGTGATCAGCAGGGGTTGGACGAAAAAGATCGCCAGGGCATCGGCAATGGGCAGGAATTTCAGCGCCCAGAAAAAACTGAAGGTGGCGCTGATCATCAGGCTGGCGCGCAACAAAAGGTAAAGCGGATCGGCCGGGATCAGCTGCGCCGGGCTGGCCTGACGCAGCGCAAAGGGCAGGATCAGGAGCGAGCCAAACACCATCCGCGCCCAGACGATCTGCAGCACCGGCACGCCGTCTTGGCCGAGAAACTTGGCGAAAACGTCGATGAAGGGCATGTTGACCATCGCCACCAGCATCAGCACCACCCCGATGATGGGGCGCGGCAGAGTGGCGATGGGTTGGATTTGGGTCATCTGATCGGGTCCATTGGGCACCGACAGTCTAGGGGCCTATCGCGGGCCCAGCCAGAGGAAACCGACCTTTCAGGGCTATCCGCCGTTTTTTTGCAGCCAGTCCTTCATCCAGGCGATTTCGGACTCTTGCGCCGCAATAACCCCTTCGGCGAGTTTCCTGACCTCGGGATCGCTGCCATGTTCCAGCACGATTTTGGCCATGGCAACCGCGCCCTCATGATGCGGGATCATGCCACGAATGAAATCCACGTCGGCATTGCCCGAATACTCGATCGCCATGTCTTCATGCATCGCCATATTGGCCTGCATATAGGCCATGGTGGCCGGGGTTTCGGTTCCGGTCATGGAATGGGCGGAATGATCAACCGTTTGCGCGAAAAGCGGCAGGGCGAGTGTGGCCCCGATGGCAAGGGCGATGAAGGATTTCTTGAGGTGCATGTTCGTTCCTTTTGCTGAACTATCGCTGAGATGCTTGGAGCGGGGGGCCAAATGCAAGTCACGACTGGGTGAGGGTTTTGCCCGGATGGGACTTCACCTTGTGCGCGACCTTGTCTATGGTTTGCCGATACTTCTTCAATTGGACCTTGTTCATGACTGTTGAAAACGCGGCCCGCCGTCGCCCCGTGATCGGGATCATCGGCAATTCCTATCTGCTGGGCGACAACTATCCGGTGCATGCGGGCGGCACGATGAATTCGGAAGCGGTGGCGGATGTGGCGGGTTGCATGCCGATGCTGATCCCGTCTGATCCGGCCTTTGTCAGCGTGGCCGAATTGCTGGACCTGTGCGACGGGATTTTGCTGACCGGGGGGCGGCCCAATGTGCATCCGGCCGAATATGGCGAGGCCGAAACCCCGGCGCACGGCGATTTTGACCGCAACCGCGATGCGGTGACGCTGCCTTTGGTGCGCGCCTGTGTCGAGCGTGGGCAGCCCCTGTTTGGCATTTGCCGGGGGTTTCAGGAGATGAATGTGGCGATGGGGGGCAGTCTGCACCCAGAGGTGCGCGATTTGCCGGGCAAGATGAATCACCGGATGCCGCCAGAGGGCACCTTGGAAGAGCAATTCGCTTTGCGCCATTGTGTGCGTTTCACCGAAGGCGGGGTGTTTCACGGCGTTTTGGGCGCGCGCGAGGTAATGACCAACACGCTGCACGGGCAGGCGATTGCGCGACCCGGCGCGCGGGTGGTCGTGGACGGTGTGGCCGAGGATGGCACGGCCGAGGCGATCTATATTCAGGGCGCGCAGGGCTTTGCCTTGGGGGTGCAATGGCATCCCGAGTGGAACGCCTGCGCCGATCCGGTGTCGCGCCCGTTGTTTGCGGCCTTTGGCGCTGCGGCGCATGCGTGGTCGGCCAGACGCGGGTGATTGATCCCGGTCAAGGTGCTGGCGGCTGACCTAAGGTAGAAAAGGGCCTTTCAAAGGAGGCCTGCATGAACATCCTGATCGCCTATGCCACCACGGACGGACAGACCCGCAAGATCGCGCGCTTTGTGGCGGATCATCTGCTCGGGCTGGGGGCGAGTTGTGAAATCTTGAATGTTGTTGATGCCGAGGGGCTGGAGTTGCAGCGCTTTGATCGCGTTGTTCTGGCCGGATCGCTACATGCGGGGGGCTATCAAAAAGCCCTGAGTGTGTTTGTGACGGCGCGGGTGGGGGAATTGGCGCGGATGCCGACGCTGTTCTTGCCGGTGTCTTTATCGGCGGCAGGCGATGATGCCGAGGATTGGGCCGGATTGCGCGCCTGTCTGGCACGGTTTTTGGATGAGTGCGGCTGGGTTCCGGGGCGGATCGAGCATGTCGCCGGGGCGTTCCGCTTTACCGAATATGATTTCTTTCGCGCGTGGGCGATGCGCCGGATTGCGGCGCAAAAGGGCGAGGTGGTCGATCCCAACAGCGACAAGGAATATACTGACTGGTCCGCACTTGCGGCTCTGTTGGACGATTGGGTCCGCCCTGCATAGGGCTTGCGTGGCATTCGTTGATTGCCCATGATCCGTGCGACCAACCGGGGGCAAGGCGGATGAAGCGGTCACGGATCAATGAGATCATGCAAGCGGCGGATGCTATGATCCGCCATTACGGTTTTGTGCTGCCGCCTTTTGCCTATTGGACGCCGGATCAGTTCAAGGCGCGATCCGATGCAGGGCGGATTGTTCGGGCGCGAATGGGCTGGGATATCACCGATTACGGGCAGGGGCGGTTTGATCAGATGGGGCTGTTTCTGTTCACGCTGCGCAATGGGCAACTGGCCGATCTGAAACGCGGCGGCGGCATGTGCTATGCCGAAAAGCTGTTGATCTCACGGCAGGATCAGCTTTCCCCGATGCACACCCATGCAATCAAGGCCGAGGATATCATAAACCGGGGCGGCGCCACTTTGATCCTCGAGCTCTACGGATCCGACGATCGGGGCGAGTTTGCACCTGACCGGGGCGGCGTGGTGCGTTGTGACGGGATCGAGCGGCGCTATGGGCCGGGGGAAAAGCTGCGGCTGGCACCGGGCGAGTCTGTCACGTTGATGCCGGGCGATTGGCATGCGTTTTGGGGCGAGGGCGGCGATGTGTTGATTGGCGAGGTCTCGACCGTCAACGACGATCTGACTGACAATATTTTCCGCGAGCCAATTGGCCGCTTTGCGGCCATCGACGAAGATGCAGCGGCCACGCATTTGCTGGTCAGCGATTATGAGGCGGTTTTGGGAGAGGGGTTTCCCCGGCTATAGGCCGGGGAAGCTGCATCAGGCTGGACAGACGCCGTTAACCAAAGCCACGGCGCAAACCGGAGCGGCGGGTTCAGGGGTGGCGGGGGCTGCCGGTTGCACCACGGGCGTGGGCAGGCCTGTCACCACCGGCACCGGCATCACCGCGGGTTTCGGGATGATGATTGGCGGCGTTCCCACCGCAGCGGCAGGATTGGCCGCAGGTGCCTTTTTCTTCGCCGGTTTCGGCGGCAGTTTCAGGCCCTTGGGGTAAGAGCCATCGCTGTTCAACACCACCACTTTGGCGCCATCTGGGACACGCTCGTAAAGGTCCATCACGTCTTGATTGATCATGCGAATACAGCCCGACGAGGCGTTCTTGCCGATCGACCACCAGTCCGGAGTGCCATGAATGCGGTAGCCGTAATCCACGCCATTGGTGGTCAGATAGAGGGCGCGCGCGCCAAGCGGGTTGGTCGGCCCCCCCGGCTGCCCTTTTTCCCATTTTGCAAGTTCGGGTTTGCGCTCGATCATCTCGGGCGGCGGCGTCCAGGTGGGCCAGTTGCGCCGGTTGGTGATCTGGGCGACACCTGCCCATTCAAACCCGGCCTTGCCAACGGAAATGCCGTAGCGGATCGCCTTGTTCTTGCCAGTGACCAGATAAAGCTGTTTCGAGCCGGGGCTGATGACGATGGTGCCCGGTTCTTCATCGGTATCAAAGGCGACGGTCTGACGCTGAAACTGTTCGGGCACTTTTTCGACCGGAACGGCGGGAACGGCAAAGCTGCCATCGGCTTCTTGGGCATAGACGCCCTCGACCAGTTGCGGCGTTGCGGGCACATCGGCCACTAAAGGGGTGCCTGATTCGGGCACGCAAGCACCGAGCGATAGCGAAAGGGCCGTCGCCGCAATCAATCTCAAAGTCATCTCACGCATAAATCTGTCCATCACCCGTTGCGGCCCGATACGACCATATAGAATCCCGTGACAAGAACGCTAACCGAGCGCCCTTGCCGCGTCAAAGCCCGTTGTTTCCTAAAACACCTTAATCAGCAGGCGGTTCCGCTGAAAACCGCTGCGGCCGCGATTGCTGATCACAAAGCCGTGCGCAGATGCCAAAGTTCGGGGAAAAGCTCCACTTCCAGCATTTTGCGCAAATAGCTGACGCCAGAAGTGCCTCCGGTGCCGCGTTTGAGGCCGATCACGCGTTCCACGGTTGTCACATGGTTGAAGCGCCAGCGACGGAAGTAATCCTCGAAATCCATCAGCTTTTCGGCCAACTCATAGGCCTCCCAATGGGTGGCGGTGTCGCGGTAGACGGTTTCCCAGACGGACTGCACGCCTGCATGGGCGGTCCAAGGCTGGCTGAGATCACGGGCCAGAACCTCGGGCGGGATCGGCAGGCCTGCGCGGGCCAGATGGCGCAAAGCCTCGTCATAAAGCGAGGGGCGGGCGAGTTCGGCCATCAACAGCGCGGTGCTGTCGGGGCGATGGGCATGGGGGCGCAGCATGGCAAGGTTGCGATTGCCGACAGCAAATTCGATCAGCCGATATTGCACCGACTGAAAGCCCGAGGATTGCCCCAGACCCTCGCGGAAAGTGCTGTAATCGGCGGGGGTCATGGTGCGCAAGACGTCCCAGGCGTTGTTGAGTTGCTCGAAGATCCGCGCGATGCGGGCCAGCATCTTGAAGGCCTGACGCGCCTGACCCTTGGCAAGGATTTTTCTTGCCATATCAAGCTCATGCAGGGCGAGTTTCATCCAGAGTTCGGAGGTCTGGTGCTGGATGATGAAAAGCATCTCGTCATGGGCATCGGTGAGTTGATGCTGGGCCGAGAGGATCTGGTCGATGTGAAGGTAATCGCCGTAGGACATGCGGCCGTCAAAGGACATTTGGGCACCATCGCGGGCGGGATCATAGCTGGTCATATTGGACTCCTGAGAAATGGAAAAAAAGGGCGGGTCAGGCCCGGATTTTCCTGTTCAGAACCGAAAACGCACCGATCTTGCGCCAGAGGGCGATCCAGCCTGCGGGGCGGCAGAGCGGGGTGGTGGGCCGGGGAGCCTCCGGCGGGAGTATTTGGACAAAGTGCAAATGCAGGGTTTGCATCAGGTGACCTTGGCGCGGGTTTTGTATTCGGGGCGGTCCCAGAGCGAATTTTGCATGATGTCGGCGAGGATTTCGACGGCCTTTGCGACGTCGTTTGCGTCGATGAAGAGGGGGGTGAAGCCGCAGCGGATGATATCGGGCGCGCGGAAATCACCGATGACGCCGCGCGCGATCATCGCCTGCATGATGGCATAGCCCTGAGGGTGGCGGAAGGAGACTTGGCTGCCACGCTGGGCGTGATCGCGCGGCGTGGCGAGGGTGAGGGCGGGGCAGGCGGCCTCAACCCCTTTGATGAATTGATCTGAAATGGCGAGCGAGGCGTGGCGCAGGGCGGCCATATCGACGTTGTCCCAGATGTCGAGCGAGGCCTCAAGGGCGGCCAGTTGCAGGATCGGCGGGGTGCCGACGCGCATCCGCTCGGCCCCGGTGGCGGGGCGGTAATCGAGATCGAAAGCGAAGGGGGCGGTATGGCCCTGCCAGCCGGACAGGGCGGGGCGGGCAGTATCGGCATGGCGGGGGGCAACATAGATGAAGGCGGGGCCACCGGG
>CBDUEF010000131.1:0-7171 GCA_965366095.1 uncultured Cypionkella sp.
GTCGATGGGCGACGTTACGGTGTGGTCCTTCGTAATATCAGGTGTTTTCGGCTTGATTTTCGGCATCCCAGCCGGGCTTTGGTCTGCATGGGCGATCAAACGCGACGACCCGAGCTGGCCCCGTCACAAACGCGCTTTTTGGCGGCGGTAGCAGGCAATCGTTAGGCTGGTCGGACGAATACCGCGACTCGCGTCAAAGCCTCAAGCCGCTGAAAACGCACAAGGAAATGAGTGGGACACACCCGATTGGCGGCAATTTCTTGAGGCTCGCCTTCAGGCTGGACCTCCTAAAATGCGCAGGACGACCTGTAGGCCGGGCGGTGCGCCGAATATGCCTTTTCAGTTTTTTCGTGCGACCATCAGTCTAACGCATCATGACCAATCGCCTTGCAGTCCGACATATCCGATCCCCCAGCGCTCGCCACGCCTTTGGCCACGTCGCGCAGCGCGGTGCGCAGCCCTTCTTCCAGAACCGGATGGTAGAACGGCATGGCCAGCATGTCGGCCACTGTCATCCGGGCTTCTACCGCCAAGGCCAGCAGATGGGCCAGATGCTCGGCGGCAGGCACGCACATCTCAGCGGCCTGCAGCCGACCGGTTTCACGCTCGGCATGGATGTGCAGCACGCCTGCAGCGGTTTGCGCCATGCGGGCCCGCGCCTGTTGCGAGAAATCGGCGCTGCCCGAGGCGATGTAGGACGCGTCAAGCTCCGACAACGGTGGTCCGACCCGCGCCACCTGTGGCGTTGAGAAGACGATGGAGAGGGGCGTTCTTCGGCACAGCCCGGTGCCCTTGGCGTCCGGCGCGGCCATGCGGCCAGCGATATGCCCCTCGTCGGCAGCCTCGTGTAAAATCGCACGATAGCCGTTCGCGTCACCGATCAGGAACACCGGCAGATCACCAATACGCAGCGTGGCGGGGTCGATCTGTGGCATGCCTTTGTCGTCGAGCGGCACGCCCAGCGTGCCCAGCCCCAGATCTTCGATATTGGGCCGCCGTCCCACCGCGGCCAGCACGGCACCTGCCTCAAAACTGCCGCCTGCACTGGTCACACGGACCCCGCCACCTGCTTCTTCCAGTTTGGCTGGGGCGCCCAGATACAGCGCCATCTCGGCCTCGATCAACGGACGGAAGGCCGCCAGCACCGCGCTGTTGTCGATGCCTGCCAGACCCTCGACGGCGTCGAACCCGGCCACGTCAAGCCCCAACCGCGCCAAGGCCTGCGCCATCTCGACCCCTATAGCGCCCATGCCGATCACGGCTATCCGGCGCGGCAGGTCGGTCTGCTCAAACAGGCTGTCGGTGGTCAGGATACGGTCACCAAAGGCACGCCATGGGGCGGGAACCACGGGGCGGCTGCCCGGTGCCAAGATGATCGCGCGCGCCTCGATCTCCACACTGCTTACGAGCAGACGGCCAGGGCCAAGCAGTCGTGCGCGGCCCGATACAGCGCGCTTGCCCAACTCTTCCGGCACCGCCTCCGGTCCCTTCAAGAAACCGTCGCGCATCTTGCGGACCCTTGCCAGCACGGCGGGAATGTCGGCGCGCAACGCCTCTGCACCCCGGACGCCGAATGCGTCAAGGTCATGGCGCTGGTGAAAGGCATTCGCCGCCTCGATTAGCGCCTTCGACGGCATGCAGCCCACGGCCGCACAGGTGGTGCCCCAGTGGCCGTCATTGACCAGCACGAAATCATCGGTATAGCGACGCACCTCGCGCAAGGCGGACAGGCCGGCGGTGCCAGCCCCGACGATGACGGTGTCGACCTTCCTGCTCATTGGCCCGCCTCGACCTTGGTGGCGTGTTCGGTGCCCGGCGCGTGTTCGGGCGGGCTGTAGGTGGTCAACAGCTTCAACATGCCCGACCCGGTGTTGCGAAAGTTGTGGAATACGCCCGAGGGCACGATGCTGGTATCGCCATCAGCGATCATCGTTTCCACATCACCGATCCTGGCCACCTCGGTTTCTGCCACGAAATACAGCCGCTGGTCGTGTCCTTTATGGACCTCGCTGCCGATCTCGCCCCCTCGGGGATCGCCATCAGCACCAGTTGTGTCTTGTCGCCAGTCCAGAGCACCTTGCGGGATTCGTAGTTTTTCCGAGCGAGATCGACGACAGGCAGCGTCAATTTTTGCGTCTCTGGCATCTGTGCAACCTCCATCATTCAAAGCCACAGCATGGGCCTCAGAAGGTTGAACCGTCACTAACACAAGTCAATCTGGCAAGCGCTAATGTGGGCTACTCTTCAGCGTCCGGGGTTGTTCCGGTCCAAATCAGAAGGAGATCATGAATGTCCGCAAGCGAACAGCATATCGAGAAGGCCAAGACCAGGATCGATCAGCCGATCGCCGAGATCGGCTGATTGCCGAAGGCGGCGAATCCATAGTGGGCGAGGTTCCGGTGCGCATGGTGCTCTCACCGGGCACACGCAGGCATCGAACTCGTACGTTGCGGGGAATGCGGCGTTCGATGAAACGCTGATAATGCCCGAAAGCGGAAGCGCCTTTGCCGCCGCGGCAAAGGCCTGACCTCGCACTGTCCAGCCGGTGCTCTTGCCTGCGGTAGTCGTGGCCAAATTCAAAATGCCAATCGGGGAGGCCAAAAATGCAGAAACAAGACACTCCGACCACAAACACACTGCCGACCGACAGGATAACCGTCATCGACGTGCCCGAGGCTGTCGGCGTCTTTGACAGTTTTGAAGCGTTGCAGGGTGCATTCTATGACCTTCGGATGGCGGGGTTCAGCCGCTACGATCTCAGCCTGCTGGGAGGAGAAAAGGCGCTGCGCGAAAAACTGGGTGATGCCTGGTGGCGCAGCCAAGATCTGGCGGATGATCCCAATGTTCCGCGCGCGGCCTTCGTTTCTGAAGAGGCGATGGGTGAGTTGGAAGGTGCGATCATTGGGGGCGCATTCATGATACCGTCTTATATCGCGATGGCGGTAGTTGCTGCGACGGGTGCCACGGTCGCGGCGACTGCAGCAGCGGTGGCAATTGTCGGCTTTCCCGCGGTTGTGATCGGCACGCTTCTGGCCCGTCGCGCGGGCAGCCACCACCGCGACTACTACACTCTACAGATCGAACATGGCGGTATCCTGCTGTGGGTTCGCGTGGCGAGCAAGGAAAAGGAACGGCAGGCTGTCGAGATACTTCGACAGCATTCGGCCCGGGATGTGAATGTCCATGACTGGAGCCTTTGACCAGCCCAAAGCAGTGGCCGCAGGAACAGACATTATTGAGTCAGGGACAAAAACAAAAAATAAAGACAAAAACCGCATAGGCGGCCAAACACTCCAGCAGGCGCGCCGTGTCCGGTCTGGTGTGCAAAGAAATACCACTTGGACTGAGCCCGCATGTGATCAAAAATAGTTGTGCGATCACCGTTTTGAAAACCCTGACCCCACGGGACCGTTTAGTTTGCTCGGGTGCATCGTATGCAAACTCGGGGTTTACTCCTCCTTTGTGGATCCTCTCAGGCCCACCTTGGCACATCGATGCCGTCGGGGGGCGGTCAGATCATCATAGCGGGAGCATGGGGCAAACCTGCTTCTCCAAGTAAGCGTAGCCTTAGCAAACGGTGATCTTGAAGAACGCCTCGCTTACCAGCCACCTGTGCGGTCACCACGGCCCATCATCTTGCCTTTCGTGCCAGTGCCACTCTTCCAGCGCGCCGCATGACCCTAGGGAATTGAACGGTCCCAAGAGAACATGCCGGGACCGGATAGGTTCAGATCTTGCGGGTCACTATGTCTTGACCACACCAGACGGTATTGTTGATGGTAGGGAACCCTGAAGGGTGATCAGACGGCTTGCATGCCGAATGCAACCACTGGCCCCCGGAACCGATTGTGAGCAGAACCGTTGACGTAACGCGTAGTTCTTCGCGAAAATTGGCCCGAAGGGTTCGACATGAATTTGGATTTCAACGGCAAGACCGCAATCGTCACCGGAGCAGCTTCGGGCATTGGTGCTGCAACTGCGCGTGATCTGGCCCGGTACGGGGCCACGGTTGTTTTAGCAGATATGGACGAAAACGGAATGTCCTCTGTGACCGCAGAAATATGGCTTGGTCCCAGGCGCAACTTACCCGCATCCCCGGCAAAAGTGACCTCGCTAAGACCTTCCGCTAAACCCTTAATCGCTGGGGCGCGTTCACTCTCTTCCTCGATGATGGCCGCGTAGCCATCGACACGGATGTTGTTGAACAGCCCCTTTCTCACGCATCCTTGGGTTTGCATGGCCTGTCCGTCCAAGCCTCGACCATTCGCGCGTAGGCGGCCTCGGCCTGGGCGACGAGCTCCATCTCCCGATGGCGGATCTCCTTGATCCAGTAGTCGTGACCAGGCCCTGCCGGTCCGTGTGCTCTGGGAGCGCCAGCGCGCAGTTCCAGCTTGAGCATCTTCATCGCGACGAAGGCGGGCCGGGCCCATCGATAGGGTGCCTCCTTCGTGAGCAACTGCCAGATCAGGCCGGCGATCTTACGCGCGGTGGCGAACGCTGCAACGTTCAGACCCTTGCGGTCCTTGATCCGCAGGAAGAAGGCGCGCAGCGGGCCCGGCACCGAAGCCGCCGACCAGGCGGCCTCGATCAGCATCGTTCTGGCAATCGCATTGCCTTGCTTCGAGATCCGGCCATGGATGGCGGCATGGTCGCCGGACTGCCGGATCCGTGGTGTCAGTCCGAAATAGCTCGCCAGCCTGTCGGGTGAGGCAAAACGGGAGACGTCCCCGATTGCCGCGATGACCGCCGTGGCAATCACCGAGCTGATGCCCGCGATCGCCATCAGTTTGCGGGAGCGGGCATCGTCCAGAGAGATGCGTGCCAAGGCTTTGTCCAGCGTCGCAAGCTTGCCATTCAGCCAGTCCAGCTCATCAAGATGGCGGACCAGAAGATCGCGTTCGGCCTTGGGCAAAGGGGCTGTCGCAAGCCAGCTTCGGCCGCCCTTTCCAAACTGATGTCCAGCGTATTTGGGAACGAGATTGGCATGAAGAACGGCCTGAACCCGACTCTTCACCCGTCGAACCGACCGCACCAGCGCCGCGCGCTCCGAGACCAGGCGCCGCAGGTTCTGCGTCTCGTCATCTGCCGCCCAAACCTCCGGCAGGAAGCCAGCGGCATGAAGCTGCGCCAAGATCTTGGCGTCCACCTTGTCTGTCTTCACCCGCGCATGGGCGATGGCCTTCACCTGCGGCGGGTTCGCGATCACGACCCGCGCCGCGAACGGCGTCAACAGCCTGACGATGGCCGCCGTATTGCCGGTCGCCTCAAGCACGACCTCGTCGTCTTTCCACAGGCTCTGTCCAAAGGCCACCACCGCGTCGTGCTCGAGTTCGACCCGGAATTCCCCTGTGAACTTGCTGCCATCCAGGATCGCTACCTGAGCGAAGCTTCGATGCACATCCATTCCAATCGACCGCATGCAAAATCCTCCCTGTTGCCGATGGGGAGTGCACGGGCTGTGCGACATCTACGGATACGCGCTCGCAGCGCAGACGGGATAGTCGCAGGGGCAGCCAGATAACAACGCGAGCTCGCAGCTCAAAGTCAATTCGGCCTGCCCGTTTCTTCGCACTCCGACGCCCCTGTCCCGACACGCCAACTCTACCATGACAATGCAGAGAATCGCGAGCGGTTGAAGGGCGTCACCGTCAACATGCCCGATAACAACGCTGCCGAACGGGCCATCAAACCGGTTGTGGTCGGCCGTAAAAACTTCCTCTTCGCCGGATCAGACGCGGGTGGCGAAACCCTCGCCAGTGCGGTGACCATCATCGAGACCGCCAAGTTCAACGGACCCGATCCCCAAGCCTACCTCACCGACATCTTCGCCCGCATCCACGATCACAAGATCAACCGGATCGACGAACTGCTGTCTTGGAACTGAAAACCGGTCGGAAATCAGGCCGCCCCAGCATGAATGGCGGTCCTTATCGGGCGGTTACGATAAACGAGCGGGTCGCGGAATTGTGCAAGCACGCGTCGCCATGCGGGGATCGGTGACACGGCCCGCAATTCGTTGGGGCCAAATTCAGCCAGCAGCCTCGCCGCCTCCAATTCGGAGAGACCGCGCCTAGCATCGCTGCCCAACTCTTGCGCGACATCGACGCCCGATTTTAGCGGAAAATCGGCGCGTGTGGATGACCCACTTTTTTCGCCTATATCATTGTGCGCTTGCCGCGTTACGATGGCGCGCCGTTCGCAACCGCTGACAAAACGCGTGTTTCGCTGTTGGCATGCCTACACAACGGTTTTCTTCTCGACATGCCCGCCGAACTCAAATCGCATTGCGGACGTAAGCCTGTCGGCAAACTCCGCCTCGCCGCGCGAGCTGAAACGCGAATAGAGCGCCGTGCTGAGCACAGGGGTCGGCACATTTTCATCGATCGCGGCCTTGATCGTCCATCGTCCTTCACCGGAATCCGACACACTGCCTGCAAATGCTGTGAGCGTCGGATCCCTGGTCAGCGAGGCCGCTGTCAAATCCAGCAACCATGACGAAATGACGCTGCCGCGCCGCCAGACTTCCGCGATGTCAGCTAGATCAAGATCGAACTGGAACGCCTCGGGATTGCGAAGCGGGGTTGTCTCTGCATCGGCGGTCAGGTCGCTTTTGCCGATGTTGGCGTGTTTCAGGATGTTCATGCCCTCGGCATAGGATGCCATGAGACCGTATTCGATCCCGTTATGCACCATCTTGACGAAGTGCCCGGCACCGCTGGCGCCACAGTGCAAATAGCCATGTTCGGCTGTGCCGCCCAGCTTCTCCCGGCCTGGCGTGCGGGGGATGTCGCCTATTCCGGGCGCCAGCGTCCTGAACACCGGATCAAGGTGTTTCACCGCGTCGCTTGGCCCGCCGATCATCAGACAATAGCCGCGCTCCAGCCCCATGATGCCGCCGCTGGTGCCGCAATCGAGGTAGTGAACCCCCTTGGCGGCAAGTTCAGTGGCACGCCGCATGTCGTCGACGTAGTAAGAATTTCCACCGTCGACGAGAATGTCACCAGGATCGAGCAGTGGCAGAATGTCGGCGATAAGTTTCTCGACCAACGCAGCTGGAACCATCATCCAGATTACCCTCGGTTTGTGCAGCTTTTCAATGAAATCTGCTAGCGACGAAGTCCCGATAGCGCCTTCATGTGTCAGAAACCCCACCGTTTCGGATGACTTGTCG
>CBDUEF010000132.1:0-7147 GCA_965366095.1 uncultured Cypionkella sp.
CCAGGGCCAAGGTCAGGGCAGCCCCGGAGAGCAGGGCATGAAGCAATTGGGCGACACCCTGCGCGACCAGCAACGCCTGTCAGATGATTCTTTCCGCGATCTGCAAGACGGCCAACCCGGCGATCAGGGCCAGCCCACTCAACCCGGGGATCAGGGCGATCAAACCAAGCCCGGACAAAATCCAGGCGAGTCTGGCAAATCCCTGTCGGATCGTCAGGCCGAGCTGCGCGACCGGCTTGATCAGTTGGGCAAGAACGGCAAACTTCCCGCGCCCGGCAGCGAGCTTGGCCAAAGCGGGCGCAAGCAGCTTGATGAAGCGGGCCGCGCCATGGATCAGGCCGAACAGGCGCTGCGCGACGGCAACCTGCCTGACGCCATGGACAAACAGGCCGAGGCCATCGACAAGATGCGCCAAGGTATCCGCGACCTTGGCGATGCCCAGGCCCAAGACCAACAGCAGCGCAACGGCCAATCTCCCAGCGATACCCGCCGCGCCGATTCTGCTGATCCCAACGGCACCCGCGATCCCTTGGGTCGCGACAACTCGGCCCATATCGGCTCGGACAAAAACCTGTTGCAAGGCGAAGATGTTTACCGCCGCGCGCAGGAATTGCTGGATGAAATCCGCAAACGCTCGGGCGAGCAAACCCGCCCCTCGGGCGAGCGTGATTACCTCAAGCGCCTGCTGGATCTGTTTTAGACGTCAGCCGCCCTTGCTGCCGCGCATCGCCCCTATCGCCCATTGCATCAACCCGTCCACCCAAAGACGCGCCGCATTCACGGCATCAACATAGGCGTTCAGCGCCGGGGCGGCTCCGGGGATTTGCTCGGCCAGCTTGGGGGCCATCACATAGGCCAGCACCAGCACCACGGCCAAAACGATCATCAAGACAAAACCGCTGCGAAACCCTGCCCGCTCGCGGGTTGCCGCAGAGAGCGACTCGGCCACGGCTCCGGCTTCGCCGCCCCGACGTTCGTTGCTGGCCCGCAGGCTTGAATTGATCTCTTCGATTGCGGGCAACAGATCTTTGCGATTTTGCACCCGCGGCGTTTCCACCTCCGGCTCTGATTGTTCGGCTTTCAACCTTGCAATCCGCTCGGCAAGGGCTGCCTCGCCCGCCTGACGCAAGCCCAGATCGGGCTGCACCTCAACCACCTCGGGTTCGGCCTTTCGCGCCTTCACTTCGCGCTCGGCCTCTTCGCGCAGCACCGCCAACACGCTTTCATCAATACTGCGCCGGACAGGTGAAGGGGGCGCTTCCGGCTGGGCAGGTGCTGCCACTGGGGAGGCAACGGGGCCGGCAATCGGCGGGGCCGGATCAAACAGCGCCGCCTCCTCTGCTGCCGCGGCCTCCACCTCTGGCGCATTCTGAAACCATGTATGGCCACAGTTGGAACATTGCACATCGCGCCCCGCCAAAGGGATCACCGAGCTGTCAACCTCGTATTCCGCATCGCAATTCGGGCAAACCAGCCGCATTTCTCACCATCCCAAGCGCAAAATCCTGTCATTCTCGCTGTTGTAGCAACGATATTCCCCATCTCCAAGGGTTTGTGACAGCCGAACCAACAGGAACGATTGAACTCGGCCCGTCCTTGGGCGATGTTATCGCAACAAAATGCGCCGCACAAAGGACTGGTTTGGTGATTTCCTTCGAAAACGTCGCCTACAGTTATGGCGGGGGCGAGTTGCTGTCCGACATCACCTTGCGCCTTGCGCCGGGATCTTTCCACTTTCTGACCGGCCCTTCGGGCGCGGGCAAGTCCACCTTCCTGAAACTCTGCTATGCTGAACTGCTGCCCTCTGCCGGCCGCATTACCCTGTTTGATCGCGAGGTGCGCAGCCTGTCGCGCGATGATGTCGCCCTCACCCGCCGCCGCATTGGGGTGGTGCATCAGAATGTGCAGTTTCTGGATCATCTGCCGCTTGCCGCCAATGTCACCCTGCCGCTGACGGTGGCGGGTCGCCAGTCCGAGGCCCGCGACCTGACCGATCTTCTGGGCTGGGTCGGCCTTGGCAACCTGGCCGACGCCCTGCCGCCCCAGCTTTCGGGCGGCGAGCGCCAACGCGCAGCGGTTGCCCGCGCCGTGATCATGGGGCCGGATGTAATCCTTGCGGACGAGCCCACCGGCAACCTCGATTGGGAAATGTCGCTGCGGCTGCTGACCTTGCTGGTGGAGCTTAACCGCATGGGCAAAACCATCCTGATCGCCACCCATGATCTGAACCTGATCCGACAGGCCAAATCGCAACTGGCCGCGCGTGTGCTGCGGATCTCGAAACGCCGCATCCAACTTGCGGGGGCGGATCTGTGAACAAACTCACCGCGCTTTTCGCCGCTGATAGCCACGCTGATCGCGTTGTTCCCCCAACCGGTCATACCGCAAGGCTGACCAGCTTTACTGCCGGGGCCATGGCCTTTCTGGCGGTCTTTGCGCTGGCCCTGTCCCTCGCCTCGGGCCGCTTGGCAAACCGCTGGTCGGATGCGCTGGAACGCACCGCCACCGTGCGTCTTTCCGCCCCCGAAGACCAGATCGACCGCCAGACCAAAGCCGTGCTAGACCTGCTTGCCACCACCCCCGGCATCGGCTCGGCCCGCGCGCTGACCGATGAAGAACAGCGCGCCCTGCTAGAGCCTTGGTTCGGCCCCGATCTTCCGGTTGATGCGCTGCCGCTGCCCCGCCTGATCGAACTCACCGAAACCGGCGACGGCTATGATGCCACCGGCCTGCGCGCCCGCCTTGCCGCCGAGGCCCCCGGCGCCGTTCTCGATGATCACACCCGCTGGCGCCGCCCGCTGGCCGTGGCTGCGTCACGCCTGCGCCTGTTGGGGATGCTCTCGATCTGCCTGATCGCCACCGCCACCGCCGCCATGATCACTTTGGCCGCTCAATCCGCCCTTGCCGCCAACGCGCAAGTGATAGAGGTGCTGCGGCTGGTTGGCGCACGCGATACCTATATCGCCCGCGCCTTCGTGCGCCGCTTTACCCTGCGCGCCTTCACCGGGGCCGCAATCGGCACCCTGCTTGCCATGATCGGTATCGCCTTTCTGCCCTCGGCCGATGCGGCAGGCGGCTTTCTCACCGGCCTTGGCTTTACCGGCGCAAGCTGGCTCTGGCCGCTCATGATGCCACCCTTGGCCGGATTGGTCGCCTTCCTTGCCACCCGCTTCGCCGCCCTGCGCAAACTGAAAGAACTCACCTGATGCCAAACCCGATCCGCTGGCTGCTTTCGCTGATTTTCATTGTGCAGATGTATGTGGCCATGCTGGTGATCGGCCTTCTGTATCTGCCCTATGCCTTGGCCACCCCCGAGGGCGCCCGCGCCGCCTGCAAGGCCTTTTGCCGCTGGGTGATGCTAAGCCTTCGCCTGCTGGTCGGCCTGCGCTGCGAAGTGCGCGGCACGGTCCCCACGGCCGAGTCTCTGATCGCCCCGAAACATCAGTCCTTTCTCGACATCCTGATGATCTTCAACGCCCTGCCCCGCGCGAAATTCATCATGAAAGCGGAGCTGCGCTTTGCCCCGATCCTGGGCTGGTATGCCAAACGCATCGGCTGCGTCTTTGTGAATCGCGGCAAACGCGGCGGGGCGATCACCAAGATGATGGCGGATGTGGCCTCGGGTCAGGCCGAAGCGGGCCAGTTGGTCATTTATCCCCAAGGCACCCGCGTCGCCCCTGGCGAAAAGCGGCCTTACAAGGCGGGAACAGCCGCACTTTACGGCCAGCTTTCGCAGCCTTGTGTGCCCGTTGGCGCGAATGTTGGAGTATTCTGGCCCAAGCATGGCATTATGCGCAAAGCGGGCGTCGCCGTTGTCGAGTTCTTGCCCGCCATCCCCCCCGGTCTTACAAACGAGGCATTCATGGCTGAACTGGAACGCCGCGTCGAAACCTCCTCAACCACATTGCAACACGAAGCGGGGTTCATGGGCTGATGGCAACCTCATCCGCAACCATCACCCATCTGGCCGATACCCTGTCGGCCCTGCCTTTGCGCTTTACCAAAATGTTCGGCGAATACGCGGTTTACCTTGATGATAAGGTGCTGGGCTTTGTCTGCGATGATACCTTTTTCCTGAAAACCACCCCCAGCTCGCGCGCCCTGTTGCCCGATGCCGAGCAAGGCGAGGCCTACCCCGGCTCCAAACCCTACTTGATCCTCTCCGAAGCCCTCGACGATCCCGACCAGGCCGTGCGCGTCCTGCGCGCCGTGGCTGCCGACCTGCCACCCCCCAAGCCCAAGAAATCAAAAGTGAAATGATGGATTGGATCACCGATCTTGAGGCGCTGCACAGCCATTACGGCACGCCCTCCACCCCCGCGATCTCCAAGCAAACCGATCACCTCACACCCGCCTGTGCAGCCCCTCATGCCGCCTCGCGGTGACGAAGGCCCTGTGGTCACGGCGCGTGATCCCCAAACCCTTGCCCTGTCCGCCTGACGGCAGACGCGGCCTTGCGCAACCGCTTCGCCCGCCAAACCACCAGCGGCCCACTTGTTCCCCGCACGGTGATCGTGATCCGCATCGCCGAGGTTTACTCCCAATGCGCCCGCGCCCTGCAACGATCGGCCCTCTGGACCGCCGGCGACCAATCCAAGGGCCTACCATCGCCCGGCCAAATGCTGCAAGACGCCTTTTCCGGCGCCATCAATGGCGCCAGTTACGACGCCGACCGCGCAAAAATGGGGTGGTGGTAAAGCCCTCAGGAAAGCGTGCAATCCGCCACATCAAGATCAAGCGCGAAATGGCTGTCGGCGCTATAGCTCAGCCCCTGCACATTGATGTAAAGCGTGTCGCCCTTGACCGTAACGGCATCCTCGGCCAGCGCCATATTCGACGCCGCCCGATCAATCGTCACCCGGTCAAACAACGCACATTCGGCAACAAATTCCAAAACATAGCCATTGAACTCTGCCGCAAGCAAGTGGCCTCCCGGAGGGAGAAAGCGCAGCTCGATCCGGCGCGCGCTGATGTCCACCGTCACCGGGGCCACATCTACACCCGCTTGCGCGCCCTCGCGCTCCAGCCCAAACTCAACCCCGGTGCCCACCACCACCGTCACCCCCGACCCCACAAAAATGGGGACGTCCGGATTGTCATATGCCAACACCGACAGATTAACGGTATGACCCTGCAAGCCGCCGCCGGTCTCGGCAAACGCGGCCATTGGCACGCATATCAGCCCAGCGCAAAGCCAGCGCCGGGCAAGACGCGAAATCAAGCCGCCAAACCCTTGGTGCCCATATCCAGATATTTCTGCCGCCGATCCTTTATCAAAGCCTCGGGCTTCTTGCCCGACAGCTCTTTCAGCATCGCCTCAATCGCCTTGCCGACCGCTTCGATGGTTTCCTTGCGGCCCCGTTGCGCGCCGCCAACCGGCTCTTTCACTATCCGGTCAATCACACCCAGCTTTTGTAAATCGCCCGCCGTCAGCCGCAAAGCCTCGGCCGCTTCACGCATCTTTTCGGCATCCTTCCACAGGATCGACGCGCATCCCTCGGGCGTGATCACCGAATAAACCGAATGCTCCAGCATCGCTACCCGGTTGGCCGTGGCAAACGCCACCGCCCCGCCCGAGCCGCCCTCGCCCACAACCACGGCGACCAAAGGCACACCAATGGCCAGACATTTCTCGGTGGATCGCGCAATCGCCTCGGCCTGCCCGCGCTCTTCGGCGCCCTTGCCCGGATAGGCGCCGGGGGTGTCCACCAGCATCACCACCGGCAGGCGGAACCGATCCGCCATATCCATCAGCCGCACCGCCTTGCGATAGCCCTCAGGCCGCGCCATGCCAAAGTTGCGCTCGATGCGCGACTTGGTATCATTGCCCTTTTCCTGCCCGATCACCATCACCGGCATATCATTGAACCGCGCAAGGCCGCCCATCACCGCATGATCATCGGCAAAGCCACGATCCCCGGCCATCGCGGTATAGTCGGTAAACAAGGCGTCGATGTAATCCTTGGTATGCGGGCGGTCAGGGTGTCGCGCCACCTGACATTTCTGCCAGGCCGTCAGCCCCTTGTAGAGATCGCGCAGCAATACATCCGCCTTGCGATCCAGCGCTTCGGCCTCTTTGGTGACATCCATCCCGGTATTGCTGCGCGCCATCGCCCGCAACTCTTCCGCCTTGCCCTCAATTTCGGCCAGCGGCTTTTCGAATTCCAGATAGTTCATCAGGCACTCCATCCGACAACGCCCCTATATGACCCCGAAGCCGCAAAAGTGCAACTCGGCAAGATTTGCGATATCGCTCTATGTCAGAAGGAGCAGACGAAAGGAGATTGCCCCGTGGCCAATGATTATGAAAAACGCCCGAATTACGAAAGACGCCTCGCGCGCGTTCTCGATTACATCCACGACAACCCAGCCGGCGATTTGTCGCTCGACACCCTGTCGGATGTCGCAGCACTGTCGCGGTTTCACTTTCACCGCGTCTTTGCCGCGATCATGGGGGAAACGGCGGCCAATGCGGTGCGCCGGATGCGCCTGCATCGGGCCTCTGTCGCCTTGGTGCAAACAAACCTGCCGATTGCTGCCATTGCCAACAGCGTCGGCTACCCCAACCTTGCCAGCTTTTCGCGCGCGTTTTCAGAATCCTACCGCGCCACACCCGCCGCATTTCGCCATCGCGGCAAGTTGCGCCCCAACCTGACCTCAATCCCTCAGAAAGGACCGCTGATGTTTTCCGTCATCACCCGCCAAGACCCGGCCCGTCGCCTTGCCTGCAGTCCGCACAAAGGCCCCTATCCCGAAATCAACCGCGCCTTTGAAAAACTGTCCGCCACCATCGCCGCACGCGGGTTGTTTGCGCAGGTGGGCCAGATGGTCGGCGTTTACTATTGCAGCCCGGCAGATGTCGCCCCCGAAAACCTGCTTAGCCATGCAGGTTTCGTGGTTGGCGCAAACACCCCCATCGAAGCGCCACTCGAAGAGGTCACCCTCCCCGCTGGTCGCTGTGCTGTTCTCACCTTCAAAGGCCCCTATGTCGGATTGCCCGCCGCCTATGATCAGCTTTTCGGCATCTGGTTGCCGCAATCGGGCGAAACCCCCGCCGACGCGACGACATTCGAGATCTATCTCAATTCCCCCATGGACACCGCCCATGAAGACCTTCTGACCGAGATCTGCCTTCCCTTGGCGTGAT
>CBDUEF010000133.1:0-7144 GCA_965366095.1 uncultured Cypionkella sp.
GCCCAACTGATCGAGAAAGAACTCGTGAAAACCGGCATAGGTATAAAGCGCCGGAATGGTCAGGTTGCCCAGATCGCTGCCGTCGATGGTTTCAAACACCAGACGCGAATCCGGCCCGGCCGTCTCGACCAGATTGAAATCGGCCAACCCCGAGAACGGCGCTGTCGCCACGATCAGCGAATAGGCCTGATCGGCCACGCTCATCCGCGCCAGAATGATCTCGGCCTTGGCGACCAAATCGGCGTTCAACGTTACTTGCGGCGAGGTGGTGCCGTCCAGTTCCAGCATCGCCTGAAGGTGGTTTTCCAACATCTGCCGCGCCGGTTCTTGATTGATGCCGGGGAACAACACCTGCTCCCAATCCTGCCGGAACCAGGCCCGCACCAGATCATCCTGCGGCGCGGGGGCAGCACCGCCCAAGAGTTTGTAAACCTTTAACGTCTCATAAATTGCCAGCGTTTCATTGGCTAAAACAAACTGTTGCAACTGCCCTTCCACCCGCAACACCAGACGCGGGCGAAACAACCGCTCCAGCCCTTGGGCATAGGCATCGCGGGACGCCTGCCGGATAGCGCCCTGCTGCGAAAGCCCAAAACCGCGCGACCAATCGCTGGTTTCCTCTTCGGGGCTTTCAAAACCCGACGGCATGGTGCGCAAAAGCTGCAACTCATTGCCCACACGTATGAAATCGGTGTCCTTCACCTCAACCGCCTGCAAATCCTCGGTCGCCGCCAGCTCGTAATCCGCCATCGCCGCTTGGGCCGAAGCCACCAGCGCGCGGTTGTTGAAATAGCTGTAGGTCCATGCCGCCAGCATCCCCACAGCCGCCAGCACCATGGCGCTGGTGGTGGCCAGGCGCAGCACCGACGAGCGGCGAACCGCCTTGCGGTCATAACTGACCCAGCCTTGCTCGCCGAAAATCACCTTGGTCAACAGATCATGCAGGAAAAAGCTTTTGCCTTTGCCCGACATCAGCCCCGCCGCATCGCCGCCAAAACTGCGGCCCATTGCGCCCAGAACCTGATCGATCGGCGTGCCTTCCTGAGTGCCAGAGCTGAAATAAAACCCGCGCAAAATCGCGCTGGTCTTATACCGCGTTGGTTCAAACACCTGCCGCAGGAAACTCTCGATCTCATCCTTTAGCAGCGCCATTTGTCCCGGCAGACCGAAAATCGCGATGCGGTTCACGCCGTCTGGCTCTTCGGACAAGCGGTCAATCACCTCATCCGACAGCCGCGCGACCAATTCGTCAAACTCGGGGCCCACGCGGTCATAGGTTTGCTCTTTGCGGTTTTCGGTCTGGAATGTCGCCCCCCAGACCTTTTTGCGCCGGCTGGCCGAGAAGGAACTGAAATACTCACGGAAACCGGCGATCAGATCGGCCTTAGTGAACATCACATAGACCGGGAAATCCACCTTAAGCGTCTCGTGGATTTCTGCCAGACGCGCGCGCACGGTTTCGGCATGGGCGGTTATGGCCTCGGGCGTGGCATTCATCAGATCCGAGACCGAAAACGCCAGAATCACCCCATTGATCGGCTGTTTCGGGCGGTTCTTTTTCAACAGGTTCAAGAACGCGCCCCATGAGGCGGAATCGGCGCCTGCATCGCTGTCTTGGGTGGTGTAGCGACCCGCCGTGTCGATCAGAATCGCCTCTTCGGCAAACCACCAATCGCAATAGCGGGTGCCGCCAAAGCCCTGCAAACCGCCTTGGTTCAGGCCCGACAGCGGAAACTTGATCTCGGAATTCACCAGCGCCGTGGTCTTGCCCGAGCCGGGCGGGCCGATGATCACGTACCAAGGCATATCGTAAAGATAGGTCTTGGAGTTGCCCGATTTCTTTAACGTCGACAAAGCCGCCTGCATCCGGCTGGCCAGTTCCTTGCCATCGCCCGTGGGCGACGTATCCACCACCAGCGCTTTTTCCAGCGCCGCCTGTCCGCGCCTGCGCCGAAACAGCGCGATACCGCCCCAGATGATCAGGATCAGCAGCAGAATCCCGATCAGCAGCAAGCGCACCCAGACCGCATCAAAGGGGTGATTGTCGCCAAAGCCGATCAGCGGCCCGGCAAACCAGACCACCGCCGAATAGGCCAGAAATCCGAAAATGATCAGCGCCAGTTTCACCCACTTCATTGCAGCACTTCTTCCCGCTTGATCATGATCTCAACCCGCCGGTTGGTGGCCCGCCCGTCATCGGTGGTATTGTCGCCAATCGGGTTGGCTTCGCCCTTGCCCTCAACCTGAAAACGGGTGTTGTCGTCCACTTTGGCGGCCAGCACCTTCATCACCGATTCAGCACGGGCCTGCGACAGGTCATGGTTGTTCTTGAACCGGCCACGCCCACTCATCGGCTTATTGTCGGTGTAGCCGTCAATCAGGATCGGCCCAGGCTCGGCGTTCAGCACCGCCGAGATGCGTGCGCCAAGATCATTGAATTCAGGTTTGGTATCGGCCTTGCCGCTGGCGAAAAGTGCTGCGTTGTTCACCCGGATAAAGATGAAATCGCCGACCACATCAACCTGCACCAGTTTTGAGCTGATATCGTCTTTCATGGCCTCGCGAATACGGTCAAGCTGATCGGATTTCGTCAGTGCCGCCGTGTCCACCTCCAGCGGCGTAAAGGCGGCAGCGCGCACCAGATCAACCGGCGTTTGCGGTGTGATCGTCAGCAAACGCTGGGTCACCACGCTGCCTTCGCCCGAGATCATCATCGACAGGCCGAAATAGGCGCCCAGCAGAACCAGACCCAGCCCCGAGGCAATCACCCACATCGGCGTGCCGCCAAAGCGGCGGCGTCCGCCCACCATTACCGGCTGCCAATGCGGGGAAATATCGTCGTCCGGGCGGTTTTGCACCCGGCGCAGGGAATCATAAATCATCGAGCGGATGCGCGACAATTCCACCGCCCCATTCGGGGCCGAGCGATATTGCCCCTCGAACCCCAGCGACAAACAGGTCAGCGCCAGTTCCAAAAGCTGAAAGCGCTGCGCGGGCGCCTGAAGCGCCTTTTCCACCTCTTGGAAAAACCCAACACCCGAGGTGCGGCGGTTAAAGAACCGCGCCACCATCGAATATTGAATCCAGATATGGCGATCCGTGCCGGGGATGTTTTGCACGATGTCATCGGCAGTGCCGCAAAGCAGATATTTCGCCACTTGGGTTTCATGTGCATCAATGCCCGCGCTCAGGCAGTTCTTCTCGAAGCCCTCAATTTCGCGGGTGACATATTCCATCAGCGGCACCGCTTCCATCTCAACCATTTGCGTGCGCAAACGGCCAAACAGGATTAACAGATTGGCCGCCGCCGCCAGCATCGGGCTTTTGGGACCGCCTGCCCCCAGACCCTTGGCCATCAGAGCGGTGCGCAGATCAATCTTGGGGCCGGCATGGGCGTAATTGGTCGGCTGTGCCCCCGAGGCATCAGGGAAGAACCCCTCGGGTTGATTGCCAAAGGCTGCGGGCTGCGGGCGATAGGCGGGTTGCTGCGGCTGTTGGCCATAGGGCTGGCCGCCAAATCCGGGCCCTCCCGCGCTTTGCCCCCCGAAACCTTGGCCCGGAATCGGTGCAGGGGTGCCCATACCGCCACCACCCACGTCGCTGGTCCAAGCATCATTGCCTGGCAGATTGTTGTCAAAGGCGCCTCCGCCGCCAAATCCACCCCCCGGTGCGGGGCGCTGCGGCTGGCCAAAACCCTGCGACGGGTTGAAAGGTTGCGATGCTCCGGGCAGGGAGCCCCCGATCACAGTGGATTGGTTTGGCACCTCTTGCCGTTTGCCCTGAGGCATGGGGTTGACCCCCCCAGGCAGGGGCGAGGCTTTGCCAAGGCTGCCCCCGATAACCGTCCTGTCCTTGCCGTCACCGCTGCTCATGCCCGGGTCTCCACGATGGCCCAAAGCTCCAGTTTCAGGTCTGGCCAGTCACCGGCAAAATGCATGCCAATGGCTGGCGCATTGGAAAACTCACGCCAGAGCGGCGAGTTCTTTTCCAAAATGAAATAGACGTTGCGCGACACCGCCCGGATTTGGCGCGGCGGCGTGGGCGTGTGGATCAACTCGATCCCCGGCAGGTTGTTGTTCACAATCTCGGCCATGCGGGTGTTTGGCCCCACCTTGCACAACTGCGGGAATTGCTGCTGCACCAAGGTCAGGGCGCGGCTGCTTTCCACCTCGACCACGAAAGTCGCATCGCGGAAAAGGTTGCGGTCGGCAACCTGCGCCAGATACGAGTTCTGCCGCACCTGCACCAGTTCCAGCCGTGTCGCGCGGCCCACATCGCGGCTCAGCAGCCGCTGGATATCGCGCACCACCGGCTCGATCGAGGCTTTCAGATCGGCATGATCATAGGCGTCATAGGGCGGGGCAAGGCGCTTGTCCTGATCAAAGGTCCACAGCTCGCCCGAAAACCGCAACAGCTCTTCGAACAACCGTTCGGGATGCACATAGCGGCTGGCGCGCAAATGGCGCAACACGTTGATTTCGCGGTTCAATGCCAGCAACATGAAATAGTCTGTCGCCTGCAAACCGCCGCCCGCGCCTGGATCGGCGGCATAGCGGGCCAAAGATTCCAGCTTGGTTTCGACCCAGCCAATCACCCGGTCCAGCCAGCCCAACGCCACCGAATGCCCCGAAATGGTCAGCAAAGGCGGCGGGAAAGCATCGTCCAGGATGATCACATTGTCGCGCACCTCTACGATGCGCCCGACCTTGATACATTGATAACCGGGCTTGGGGGTGGCGCGGATGTCCAATTCCAGCCGCGGCGCGGCAATCTCGATCTGCTGTTCCAACCGCAGCGCCGAAGCGGAATCGGCAATGGTTTCCGCGCCCAAGACATAGCGGGTAGCCGCGCCCTTTTCGTCCTCCATCGCCACTTCGCGGCCGTTCATCACCTGATCCGGCAGGGTCAGCCAGATCGCCATCCCGTCTGACCCGGTGGGCACCTCGATTGCGCGCGGCAAGGGCGAAACGGCGGGCGCATCAAAGGGCGTGCCATCGGGAAAAATCCCGGAAACCAAGGCCAGTTCGATCCGACCTTGTTGCAGCCGGTCGCGGTTCACCCGCATTTCCTCAATTCCCCAAGGATAAGGCGAGACATGCCGTGTGCGCGCTTCGATCAGTTTTTCGACATATCGGTCATTCTGCTGCAAGTGGTGCGGTTGCAGGAACAACCCTTCCTTCCACGCGACCTTGCTATACCAAGACATTCCGGCCCCAATCTGACAAAACGCCCAATTTGGGCCTTAGAGTCCACTAATTACCTGCAACGGCGCTGCCATTTCAGCGCCAATCCGGAGAAATTCCGTGGCACCAGTTTGCGTCCTCTGTCGGTTCGGATCAAGCCCGAGTCTTTCAGGTTTAACACAAAAAAACCGCCCCGGCGCGCGGTTTGCGCATCGGGGCGGTTGGATTTTTGGCAATCAGAAGGAAAGGCGGACTTGGGCCGTCAGACTAAAGGCGTCGGACACATTGTCGCCAAACCGGGCATCTGCGCGCAGCGCGGCATTCAATTGCTTGCCACCGCCCGGCCCGTTCTCAAGAAGTTTGAGATAGTTCACCCCAATCGAAGCCTCGGCAAAGCCACCGATGCTGCCAACCTCAAGGGGGGCGGTAAAGGGATTCAGCGGATCCGTGCTGATGACCTCGGCCTGACGGCTTGCCCCGAAGTCCTGATAGTAGTTACCGCTCACGAAATAGGTGGCAAAACTGGTGCTGTCAGGCGCGGTGACTGTCTTGGTCAGCGTTCCACCAATAAAGCCGACAACCGTGTCATAGGACTTGATGTTCAGAGTCTGGAAACCATCCAGCGCTACAGTATCCCCGGAGGTCTTCACATAGTTGAACCCGATGGTCGGAACAAAGTTGATCGCCTTTTCTTCATTGACATCCATACGATAGTTCAACCGGGTGCCAAAGGTGGTTGAATTTGTCGAGTAGCTCTTGCCGCCCAGACCGACAGCGCTTCCGCTAAACACGACTTCGCTCAGGTCAAAATCGGTGTGGTCGAACCGAAGCTGAATATCGCCAGACAGCCGATCCTTGGCAGCGGCGGCGTAAAGGCCAACCGAGCTTTGATTGAACTTGCTACCAGAAATGCCGGTCTGCACCGTCGGATTTGCCAGGTCAGAAAAGACCTTTTGTGTTGTCGAGCCACTATTGAAGCCTAGCATCACACCTGCGGTGGCATCCCAGCCATTGAAGAAGCGGCCGTCATAACAGCCGATATCATAGCCAGCCTGGATACCGTTGAATTTGGTATCCAGCGAAGCATTCGATACAACGCTGTTGCTGTTGACCGTGCTGCCAACCGTTGCAACGCCAGAGTAGACACGCGCATATCCTCCATGCGAGCACGATTCTTCTGCGGCCAAACCGGAAATGAACGGACTCGTCGGGCGGTTGACCACGCTTGAAATCAGCGATTGGGTAAGAGCAGCGCCTGCAGCAACGCCGCTGACTGCCGTGTTGACCGAAGACACGATCTGCGCCGTTCCGCTACCATTTACCACCAGCGAATAGCTGATCGCCCCGCCAGTTGGGGTCAGGCCGGAATAGGTCAGCCCGCTTGTATTTCCGGTCAAGCCGCTCATCACATCAATTTCGGCGCCATAATAGCCCGAATTGAACTGATTGAACTGCAGATTCAGGTTGGTGTTGGCAATCCCCCCGGCCGCAGAAATCTTGTCCGCCGCTCCGGCACCCAAATCAAGATCTAGCACATAATTACCCGCGCCAGAAATCGCCCCGGACACCGCCAAGGTATCTCCGGCCGCGCTGTCTTGCAGGCTTACGGTGCCAGAGTTCGCCAGATTGCCATCAATAACCGAAGCCCCATTGCCGGTGATCACGCCCGTGGTATTGTTGACCCCTCCAACCACAGTGCCGCCATTCAAAGCAATAGTGCCGCTGTTGTTGACCGCCCCCACCAAAGTGCCGCCATTCACCGAAATGCCGCCGCTATTGGTGATCGTGGTCGCAGCCAGACTAAATCCGCTTCCAATATTGACGCCAAAAGGCAGAGTAGAGGTGTTGGTAAGAACCCCCAACCCTGTGTAATTGCCGGCAAGAACATCCAGCCGCGCCGCGCCTTTGTTGTCGAAATCAAGCCCATCGGCCAACAGATTGCCTGTCAGCACGAATGTGCC
>CBDUEF010000134.1:0-7123 GCA_965366095.1 uncultured Cypionkella sp.
TTTTGCTTTTAATAGCGAACACATAGCGAGCACTGGGAGGCACTCAGCTCAATGTCGGTCAGGCCGACAAGTTCTGACCTCGCAGGAAAGTAACAGACCGAAACCACGCTGGCGAGGTTGATGGAGTCGTTTGCGCCAGAGTGGGCTATCCTAGCCGCTTCTTTCCGCGCGTTGGAAGGGCGCGCAGTATTCCCGTGTGAGGAAAGTTCGACTTTAGATGCGCTCAACGCTTGCATCGTGCCTTTTTCGCAAGCCGTGCTCACTGAAATCTCTGCGCCGATGCTAGCCGCACAGCAATCTAGGCCATTCGGTCGCAACTTGGCACGTTTTGTTGACCTATTGTTGACCTGGGTTGCGGACGTACAAAAGCCCGCGGTGAAGCGGGGCGTATGTCATTGACATATATAAGTATTTTGGTTGCGGGGACAGGATTTGCTCACTATTTCGAAAGACTGAGCAAACTCTGGATCAAAGCGTGACGTCTCGTCACTCCTCGCACTTTGGCAAAGATACCGCAGGCTAGGGAAATTACCCTTTCGGCACGACAATGCTCCAGAATTCGCCGGAACCATCGTTTACAAAGATGGTTCCAAATGTGCGCATGTGATCACTCCTCGACCCCTACCCGCATTTCACGCGCGCGAAAGATAAAGCCTAGAAAGTTCAAGAGTATCTGGGCTGAAAGCGTCGCAGTGTTGCCGCTATGGTCGTAATCGGGCGCCACTTCGACAAGGTCAATGCCCACCACTTCGTGCCGTTTGGCTAGGGCTTGCAGCATTTCCAGCACCTCGTAATACAGAAAGCCACCGTCTTCAACAAGGCGTTTAATCCGCCTTGTTCCTTTACCGATTACGCAATTTGCCCGCTGCCCCCGCGTGAGAATATCCTGCCCTTCCGCATCGAGGCCGGAGAGTTGAAGCCGTCGAAGTGATCGGTCCAAGCAGAGCCATTTGAGACTGAGGTGGTCCCCGAACGGGGCTCACCGCGTCGCCTATCACCAGAGCTGCATTTCTCGATGCCCGTCTCAGCGTTACGCAGTACGCGCAAGCCGCCTAATCCGAGGCGCTCATGTTTGCCCTCTCCCCCTGACTTACCACAGATCCTAGCAAACAGAGCCAATAGCGCCTGTAAAAACTCTTCCTGACGTTCACCGACCCTAATTGGCGTCTTGGTGCAAGATGTACAATTTGCGGGTCTTCTCATGCAACTCCCACTCGCCGTGCCAACCCTTGGGCAGCACGAGCACCTCACCCGGGCCAACCTCTTTCGTCTGGCCGTTGGGGCCATGCAGCGTCACGCGTCCCGCTACGATGTGACAGGTTTCCGAATTGGTGTCGCGCGACGCGGTAAAGCGTCCAGCGGTGCATTCCCACACACCGACCTCCAGTAAACCGTCAGCGGATTTGAACAACGCTTTGGACGCCTCGAACTGCTGACCGGTCAGGGAGGTCGGTTTGGCCTTTGGCGTGCCAAGGTCGATGGTGGCCAGATGTGCAAAAGTCTGAAAATCGGGTATAAAGTCTGGCATAGTTGGCTCCGGAATCAAGGTTTTTTGGTGGGGCACAGTCAGTGCCCGGTGATCTTGTCGGCAAACGTGGCAATGCGCGAGGTGCGTGCAAGCCCGGCCTCTTCACGCCGATCCGCCATATGGTAAAGATGATACATCGCATGGACACCCAGCCAGCGCAGCGGTTCAGGCTCCCATGGGCGCACCGACCGGTTGACCCAAGGCAGCCGGGTCAGCGCGGTATCATGGCCCAGAATGAGGTCGGTCAGCGTACGGCCCGACAGGTTAGACGTCGACACCCCAAGCCCAACATAGCCGCCCGCCCAGGCGATACCGCTGGCACGGTCCAAGCCGACAGTGGTGCACCAATCGCGCGGCACGCCCAGCACGCCGCACCAGGCATGGTCAATCTTCAGATTGCGGGTTTGCGGCAACAGCCGTTGCAGGATCGCCTGCAGCTTGGCAATGGTTTCGGCCTGAGTCTCACCGCGCTGATCGGTGGCAGAGCCATAGCGATAGGGGACGCCGCGTCCGCCCATAGCAATCCGGCCTTCGCGGGTGCGTTGCGCATAGCAATAGGCATGGGCCGCGTCGCCCAGCAATTCATAGCCGTTCCAGTTCAACTCGGCCCACAGATCGTCCGACACCGGTTCGGTCATCAGGATCGCGCTGTTCATCGGAATCCACAGCCGTTCAAGCCCGGGAATACTCGCGGTAAAACCTTCGGTGGCGCGCACGATGATCGGGGCGCGTACCGTGCCGCGGGTGGTCGTCACGACCCCTTTTTCAATTCCGATCACCGCCGTCTGTTCATAGATCGCAACACCCATGCGTTCGACAACCGCGCCAAGGCCGCGCACCAGCTTGGCCGGTTGCACCCGAGCGGTGCCGTGATGCACAAAGCCGCCCAGCGCGCCGAGCACGTTAATGCGGGCGCGGGTTTCATCCTGACCGATCAGGCTGATACGGTCTTTTGGCACATCCCAGGCCAGCGCATCCTGATAGGATGCCTTGATCCGGTCCAGTTGTGGCTGGTTGGTGGCCACGGTCAGCGTATCAGCACGGCGGATATCGGCATCAATGCCCTCAAGCTCAGCCACTGAGATCACTTCGTTGACCGTGCCGTGCATCGCAGTTTCCATGTCGATCACGGCACCACGCGTCGAGGTTTGCAGGTATTTCTCGCGCGACCAGCCAAAGCCGCCCGACAGCCATCCGCCATTGCGCCCCGACGCGCCAAAACCTGAAAACTCTTTTTCCAATATGGCGATGCGCAGATTGGGATTGGCCTTTTTTAGGTAATACGCAGTCCAAAGCCCAGTATAGCCGCCGCCCACGATGCACACATCGGCGTCCCGGTCACCCGGCAGGGCAGCCCGATAGGGTGGCACGCCGCCCAGATCGGCATACCAAAAAGAGATGTCACCGTTGACTTTGGGGGCCATATCGAAATCTCCTACAAGGGCCGGTCAGGTCAGCGTCAGGTCGGCGCGATCATCCTCGGCCAGCACCTTTGCATCATTGATCGCCCAGCGCAACGCGACCGGTTCGCCGATGGAATAGTGCCGCGCCTCTAGCCCCGAGCGCACGACAGCGACCGAGCCATCGCCCAACGTGACCTGGTATTTAGAGCCAGAGCCAAGATAAATAGCCTCGGCCACCGTGCCGGACAGCAGGTTGTCACCCTCTGGGGCGATGTCACCCGACGGGGCCAGCATCAGCTTTTCGGGGCGCAGCAGCATCACCGGCTTTTGCCCGTCCGCAAGTTTGCTGGGGGCAACAACCCTTTGCCCGGCAATGGTCAGCGCCGTCTGATTGCCAGCGGTTTCAGTCACACCGCGCAGGATCGTCGATTCGCCCATGAATTTGCCGACAAACAGCGTGGCAGGTTCATCATACAGCTGCCGCCCGGTGCCGATCTGTTCAATGCGCCCCTGATTGAACACTGCGATCCGGTCCGACAGCACCAGCGCCTCTTCCTGATCATGGGTGACATAGACAAAGGTTGTGCCAAGCTCGCGGTGGATGCGCTTAATCTCAAGCTGCAGCCATTCGCGCAGCTTTTTGTCCAACGCGCCCAAGGGTTCGTCCATCAACAGCAGCGGCGGGTCGCACACCAAGACGCGGGCCCGAGCGACCCGCTTGTGCTGGCCACCCCGCAGCACATTTAGAAAGCCAGGTGTGCTAATGGCCATTTTGACCATATCCAGCGCCCGCGCGATGCGCGCCTTGCGCTCGGTTTTGGTCATATCGCGCAGGGTCAACGGATAGTCGACGTTCTTGCCGACAGTCATATGGGGAAACAGCGCATAATGCTGAAACACCACACCGATATTGCGCTTATGCGCTGGCACGCCAACAATGCTTTGTCCGCCTACCGCCAATTCCCCAGCCGTCAGATCGGTAAACCCGGCGATGACGTTCAAGGTGGTGGTCTTGCCCGATCCGCTGGGGCCAAGAAGGGTCATGAACTCACCCGGTTCGATCCGCAGGTTGATCTCATTCAGCGCCGTAAAGCTGCCATAGCGTTTTGTGGCGCTGCGGATGTCGATGGCCGCGCCCGGTTTGGGTGCATGGTCCGGTTTTGTGGGATGGGCAGAGGACATCTCAGCTCCTTTTTGATTTTGAGCCGATGACAAGCCCCGCACAGATCAGCACAGAGGTGGCAATAAAGGTGATGGTTCCGACCGCCGCCACTGTTGGATCAGCGTCGCGGGTGATCGAGCTGTAAATCTGCACCGGCAGGGTTTTCAAGTAGGGACTGGTGATGAACAACGCCACCAGAATCTCGTCAAACGAGGTGACAAAGGCAAACAACACACCCGAAAGGATGCCCGGCATGATCAGTGGCAAGGTGATGGTGCGAAAGGTGACAAACCGGCTAGCGCCAAGGCTGGCGGCAGCAGTCTCAAGTCGGCTGTCAAAGACCGCAAGACTGGCAGAGACAGCAATCAGCACAAAGGGAACCGCCAGCACCGTGTGAACAATGACAAATCCCAAGGTTGTGCCGACCAGATGAAGGTCAAGATAGACAGCATAAACCCCGATCGCCAGCACCACACCCGGCACCACCATCGGCGTGATCAGGATGGCGCGCAGCAGGCCAGCCGAGGTGGCTTGCATCTTGGCAAGCCCCAGCGAGGCCAGCGTGCCGACCAGACTGGCAAGCACCGAAACGATGGCCGCAATTTTGATCGAGCTCCAGAAGCTGCGCGACCAGTCGGGGCTTGTAAAGAAATTCTGATACCACTGCCAAGAAAACCCGGTTGGCGGAAAGGCCAGCGACTTTTTTTCGTTGAACGACATCGGAATGATGACCAGCGTCGGCGCCAGCAACCAGATGCCGACCAGCACACAAAACATGGCTAGCAGGATGCGGAATGGGGTCATCCTATCCCTCCTTCGCCGATTGCTTGTAGCGTTGCCGCATCATTGGGGCGGCGATGGCCAGCAGAATAAAGGTTGCAAGCAACAACACCACACCCATTGCGCCACCGCGCCCCCAGTTCAACAGGCTAAGCACCTGATTTTGCACCAGTGTCGACAGCATGGTGCTGCGCGGGCCGCCCAAAAGCGCCGGTGTGATGTAAAAGCCCAAAGACAGGATGAACACGATAATGCCGCCCGCAAACACGCCCGGCAGTGACAGCGGCAGGTAAATCTGCACAAATGCCCGCGATGGCCGTGCCCCAAGACTGCGCGCGGCCTGCACCAGACGCAGATCAATGCCGCGCATCACCGTATAAAGCGGCAGGATCATGAACGGCAATAGCACCTGCGACATGCCGACAATCACGCCCAGCGGGGTGCGGATCAGCTTGATCCTATCAAAGCCAAGCGCCTCGATTGCGGAGTTTATCACGCCTGAATCCTGCAGTAGGATGACCCAGGCCAAAGTGCGTACCACGCCGCTGATCCAAAACGGCACCAGCACGCCCATGATCATCACGATTCGCCAGTTTGGCCCAACGGCGGTCATCAGATAGGCATAGGGATATCCGGTCAGGATACAGACAATCATCACCCAGGCTGCGATGTAAAAAGTCCGCCACAACACGGTCACATTGATCGGCGTGGAAAAGAACCAGACATAGTTCTGCAGGCCCCAGTCCGGTTCGGAAAAGCTGCGCACAACAATGGTCATCAGCGGATAGCCCATCGCAGCGATCAACAGCACAACCGCGGGCAGAACCAGCATCGCAGGATAGCTGATCCAGGGCCGCCGCCGCGGGGCTATATGATTTGGCCGGGGGTCATTGCCCCCGGCCAAGAAAGTGGGTTTGCTCTGGCTCATGCCATGCGGATCCTGATCTATATTGACCGATTAGTTTCCGGCCATCAATGCTGTCCACTTTTCCGATGTGCTGGCAAAGTTTGCAACCCAGAACGGAATGTTCTGCTGATAGCCTTGGGCTACACGCTCGGGCGAGTTGGTCAGAAAGGCGGCAACACTGGCATCAACCTTTGGCTTCGCATCCATGTTGATCGGCGAATACGAGGTTTTCTCGGTTAGGATTTCCTGCGACTGCTGGCCAAGATAGGCATTCAGCAAGGCATAGGCCGCATCGGTATCTTTGATCCCGACAGGAATGGTCATCTGATCCATCACTACCAGCCAGTCCTTCCAGACCGGCGTGTATTTGGCACCGTTGTTGACGGCGGTCATGGCACGGCCGGTCCACATCATCACCATGTCAGCCTCGCCAGATTCGGCAATCTGCTGCGATTCGGCACCAGTTTTCCAAAAGATCGTGTCGGGGCCGAGTGCTTTGATCTTGGCAAGGCCAGTGTCGATATCGGCGGGGGTCATATTGGCAACCGACCCCCCCGTGGCAAGGAAAGCTTGCTCAATCAGACCGCCGGTAGGATCACCGCTGCCATCAATGGCGCGCGTGCCCGGAAACTTTTCGGTGTCAAAGAAATCGGCCCAATCTTTCGGCGGGTTGTCGCCATAGGTATCATTCTTGTACATGATCACGACGCCGTAGTTCATCGCCGGAACGCTGCATTCGCCCACCTGGTTCGGCGGAATATGTGAGACATCAAGCTTAGTAAAGTCGAGCTTTTGGAACAGCGTTCCACAATGCACATAGGGCGGCAGATCGCCAGTATCGACCACATCCCATGTCACATTGCCGGATTCGACCTGAGCCTGCAGCTTGGCAACCTCGGTCGGGCCGTCATTCAGCAGGGTGACCCCAGATTTGGTGACAAAATCCTGCAACGCCGCCACTTGACCGTCTTGATAGATGCCGCCATAAGACACAAAGGTCATGGTTTTGCCTGCCAAAGAGCCTGCGACAACCTCGCCCGCGACGGGGGCGGTTTGTGCCTGCAAGCCTGCACTCGACGCCAGGGCGATTACCGTTGCGCTTACTACGCGCGCTAAGATTGATCCGAACACCATGCGACTTTTCCCCTATTGGCTCGAACTTTGACACTACATACAAGATTTGAGCGATTTTTGCGATCACAGAGTGTTATCCCCGACCGATGAAGCAGACTATTTACAAAACGAAGCCCACTGTCAAACTGAAGTGGTCCTGCTTTCCTGGACAGGTTTGCATCTCAGTTAAGATGCCCCCAAAGAAAGGCATTTAATACACATTATTATTG
>CBDUEF010000135.1:0-7113 GCA_965366095.1 uncultured Cypionkella sp.
GCCTAGGCCGGGTTGGCGCTGCATGTTCAGCCGTTTCAGCGGTCTAAATGAATCAGTTGACAGGGGAGGACCTTCACAGCACCTTGGCAATCAATCGAGTTGTCTGACAACAGTAAAGGAAGCCAGATGCTGAATTTCGACACCCCGCGCTATCTGGCCATTCAACGGGGCGCAGTTGCGCTTGGGCCGCAGATTGACGCGGCAATTTCAAAGGCGCTGGCGGGTGGGGCGCAAAACCTGTTTTTCCTTGGCACCGGGGGCGTTGCCTATCTGATGGAGCCCGCTATTCAGCTGTTGCAGCGCAACTCTGGTCTGCCGGTGTTTCGGGATTATCCCGCAGAGCTGCTGGTCAGTCCCAACCGCAATCTGACTGCGAAGTCTATTGTTGTGATGCCATCGCTATCGGGAACCACGAAGGAAAGCGTTGCCTTGCTGGCGCGGCTGCAAGAGATCGGTGCGCAGGTGATCACGCTGGTCGGCCATGCTGACACGCCTTTGGGTCAGGGCGGCACGCCCGCATTGGTAAACTTTGCGGCTGACGATACCTCTAGTGAATCTTTCTATATACAGGCGCTTTTGGTTGCCCTGTCAGTCATGAAGGCGCGCGGTGAGATCAGCGATTACGACGCTGTGCTTGGCGAAATGCAGGGCCTTGCGCAGCAGCTTGTTGCCACCAAAGAGAAATTCGAGCCTAAAGCCGATCACTTTGCCAGCATCATCGCCGGTGCCGATTATCACATGTTTACCGCTGCCGGGAACATGTGGCCCACCGCCAATTATTACGCGACCTGCATTCTGGAAGAAATGCAGTGGATCCGCACCCGCCCGGTGCATGCCGCCGATTTTTTCCATGGCCCGCTTGAGCTGATCGAAAAAAACGTCAGCCTGATCTTGCTGCGTGGCGAGGATGACAGCGGCGTCGTGTCGGATCGGGTGGCGCATTTCGCGCCACAATATACTGATCGCTTTACGGTTCTGGATACTGCCGATTACGTCCCGCCCGGTGTCTCGCCGCGGCTGCGTGCTCTGCTTGGCCCGGCCTTTATGGCCGCGATGCTAGAGCGGTTGTCGGCGCATCTGGAGGTGATGCGCGATCACCCGCTGGTGACCCGGCGCTATTATAAACGCGTAGCTTATTGATCCAGATGAAGGCGAGGCCATGATCGCGAGGCGCATTTCCTTTGCCACCGTTGGTGACAATTGCATTGATCGCTATCTGCCGCTTGGGCAGGCGGCGGTGGGGGGCAATGCGGTGAATGTTGCGGTGCAGCTGGTGCTTGAGGGCGAGAGCTGCGCCTATTTCGGCGCGGTGGGGCGGGATGAGGCAGGCGCTTGGACGCGAGAGGCCCTTGGCGGCCAGGGTGTCGGGCTGGCGCATTTGCGCGAAATCGGGGCCCCGACAGCCTATACCGAAATCGACATAGATGCAGAAGGCGAAAGGTTTATCGCCTTTGAAGAGTTCGGCGCAACGGCGCTGTATCGGCCAAGCGCCGACGATATTTCAGCCATGGCGGCGATGGATCATATCCATATCGGCTGGTTGCAAGAGGCGGGAAAACTGCGGGCGGCGTTGGCGGGGTCGCAGGTGAGCCTGTCGCAAGACATAGCCGTCAATCCCGATGCCATGGGGGTGGATGTGGCTTTCGACTCGGTTGGCGCCTCTGATTCTGCGGCGCGCGCCGCTTTGGGGCGATTGCAGGCCTCGGGCTGCCGGGTGGCGGTGGTGACCTGTGGCGCAATGGGAAGTATGGCCTGGGACGGCGGCGAGATCGTGACAACCGGTATCAGGGCCTTGGCGCAAGTGGTGGATACGACCGGGGCGGGCGATACCTTTATTGCAGGCTTTCTGGTGGCATGGCGCCAGGGCCGGGTGCTTGCAGATTGCCTTGCTGCGGGCCGCGATGCTGCTGCCCGCACCTGCGCCCATGTCGGGGGGTTCCCGCAAACTTTGCGCGCTCTTAAATGAAGGCAAGACCAAGATTGACAGACGTATGACAACCTGCGTCCACTGAAAGAAACCAAAGACGACCCACAGAAAACCATCGAAAAGGAGAGACAGATGAGACTGGCTTTGATCGGCGCGCTTGCGGCCATGTTGATTGCACCCGCGGCCTTTGCAGGCGAAACTCTGGACCGGGTCACGTCCAGTGGCGTTCTGAAGGTTGCCACCAACGCGGGCTGGCCCCCCCAAAGCTATCTGGACGACAGCAACCAGCTTGTTGGCTTTGATATTGATGTTGCAAATGAAATTGCCAAACGGCTGGGCGTCAAGGCCGAGTTTGACACCCCCGAGTGGGGCGTCATGACTGGCGGCCATTGGGGCGGGCGCTGGGATGTTGCGGTGGGCTCGATCACGCCAACCAAACCCCGCTCGGAGGTGCTGGATTTTGCAGGCATCTATTATTACACGCCCTATGTTTTCGCAGTGAACGCCGATAGCAAGATCACCGATGCCAAAGAGCTGAACGGCAAGCGTATTGGCGTTGAGACCGGCACGACATCCGAGGAATACATCAACCGGCGACTGGTGATTGACGCGCCCGGAGTGCCACCTGTGGAATACTGGCTGGAGCCGGGTGAGATCAAGACCTATGCAGATTCGATGCTGCCGTTTGACGATTTGCGT
This sequence comes from uncultured Cypionkella sp., assembly GCA_965366095.1. Lineage (GTDB taxonomy): Bacteria > Pseudomonadota > Alphaproteobacteria > Rhodobacterales > Rhodobacteraceae > CBDUEF01. Next base: position 2,627 of record CBDUEF010000135.1, read on the forward strand.
TTGGGCGACGGAGTGCGGGTTGATGCGGTGATTGCCGGCGAGCAGACCGTTTTGAACGCCATCAAGAATGGATACCCGATCAAGGTGGTGCCGGGCGATTACGCCTTCCGCGAGCCGCTGACGGTGGTGGCCGACAAGGGTGATGCAGATTGGACCGCAAAGGTTAACGGCATCATCCAGGCGATGAAAGACGATGGCACTCTGACCACTTTGACAACCAAGTGGTATGGCAAGGACTATAGCAAGTAATCTCGCTTGCGGCGCGCGACACAGATCGCGCGCCGCAGGTTTCACTGCCGTGGTCAATGCTGATCACGCCCTTCGGGAATATTCTGATGACGACAGTGCCTGCAACCGATTACGCCGACGTCTGGTACAAACCCAAAACCGCTGACGCGCCGCTGCGGGCCGCCCTTGGTGGACCGGCGGATGTTGATATCTGTATCATCGGCGGCGGGCTTGCCGGGCTGACAGCGGCCTATGATCTTGCGAAAGCGGGCCGCAAAGTGGCGCTGGTTGAAGCGCGGCGGGTGGGCTGGGGGGCTTCGGGGCGCAACGGCGGTTTTGTCAGCGCTGGCTATTCGGCGGGCTATGAGCGGATGGCGGCACGGGTGGGCAAAGACGCGGCCAATGCCTTGTTTGCAATGTCGATTGAGGGCATCGGGATTGTTGCGGGCAATATCCGCGATCTGAACATCACCGCCGCAGCCCCTTGCCCCGGCATTCTGGGGGCCGTGCGCTATGATGCGGGGCGCGGGCTGATAGAGCATCGCGATTGGCTGGCCAAAGAGTTCAATTACACGGTTGATCATCTGGACCGGGCCGCTTTGGCAAAGCATGTCACCTCGGCACGCTATCATCAGGCGCTGCACGACCAAACCTCTTTTCTTTTCGCCCCGCGGCCTTTTTGCCTGGCCCTGGCGGGGGGGGCCGAGGGGGGGGGGGCCAGCTTTTTTGAGCCCCCCCCCGCCGATCGGTTGGAAAAGACTTCGGGCGGCTGGCAAGTTACCACTCCCAAGGGGCGGATTGCGGCGCGCGACGTTCTGGTAACGACCGGCGGCTATACGGATCAGCTGGTGCCAGAAATGAGCCGCGCTTTCTTGCCGATTGCCACCTATGTGATGACCACCAAGGCCGATCCCGATCTGATTGCAACCGCCATTCACACCCGATCCGCCATTGGCGATGACCGGCGCGCGGGAGATTATTACCGGCTGGTTGATGGCGGCAAGCGGGTGCTGTGGGGCGGCAAGATCACCACCCGCACCACCGAGCCGCGTCAGCTGGGCAAGCTGTTGCACCGCACCATGACCGACACTTACCCGCAGCTGGCCAACCTGCCGATTGATCAGGTCTGGACGGGCCTGATGTCTTACGCCCGCCATATGATGCCGCAGATCGGCAAGCTGCCCTCGGGGCTGTGGCATTGCACGGCTTTTGGTGGCCATGGCATGAACACAACCGCCATCGGGGGGCGAGTCATTGCCGAGGGCATTCTTGGCCAAAGCGACCGCTACCGCCGCTTTGCCCCGTTCGGGCTGGATTGGGTGGGCGGCATTGTGGGCATGGCTGCCGTGCAGCTAACCTATTGGCAATATCAGGCGATGGACGTCTGGCGCGAACGCAAGGGCTGAGATCATGCACTTTCGGGACAATATCGACTATCCACCCCTGCTGACCCGGCCCGGCGTTTTCGGGCCGCTTCTGGTGGCCGTGTTTGGCGGCATGTGGTGGTTCAACGGCGCAAATTCGGCAATAGGCCGGGTGGTGGCAGGGCTATTCCCCGCGATGGCAGACAGCTCTGGGCTGAATGTGCTGACGGCGGCGCTTGCGACCTTGTTTGTCGGCTTCAATATCTTTGTCGTGATGCGCTTGCCACTGCGCCAACAGGTCTGGCTGGTCTGGGGCGAGCTTGCTGTCTTGATCTTGCTGTTCTTTTATTCCTTTAACCTGAGCTTCAGCTTTATTCAGCGCAAAATCGGCTTTCTGATCACTCAGGGGCTGGTGACGACGCTTTATATCTCGGCCGTCTCGATCACGATTGCCACGGTGCTTGCGCTGCTGGGGGCAATGGCAAAGCTGTCGTCGAACGGTATCGCGCAGGGGATTGCGCATTTTTACACCTCGCTGTTTCGCGGCCTGCCGCTGCTTATGCAGATTTACATGATCTATCTGGGCTTGCCGCAACTGGGCTATGTGGTTGATGCGGTGCCCACTGGCATTGCGGCGCTGTCGCTGTGCTATGGGGCCTATATGACCGAAATTTTCCGGGCTGGTATTGAAAGCATCCCGAAAGGGCAGTGGGAGGCAGCGCGTGCTTTGGGAATGCGCCCGACCTCGGTGATGACCCGGATCATCCTGCCGCAATCGATGCGGGTGATCATCCCGCCCACCGGCAACCAATTCATCTCGATGTTGAAGGACAGCTCGCTTGTTTCCGTGGTTGGCGTTTGGGAGCTGATGTATCTGGCCCGCACCCAAGGCCAGACCGAGTTTCGGCATATCGAAATGATGGTCACAGCCTCACTGATCTATTGGCTGATGTCGATCATTCTGGAGCTGTTGCAAAAGCGTATTGAAACCCATTTCAACAAGGCGGTGGGCCGATGAGCGTGCAAAAAGGGAGCGAACCAGCCATTCAGATCACCGGACTGAACAAATGGTATGGCGCCATGCAGGTGCTGTTTGATGTGAACCTGACCATTGCCGCTGGCGAGCGTCTGGTTATCTGTGGCCCATCCGGGTCTGGAAAATCCACCTTGATCCGCACCATCAACGCCCTGGAGGGTTTTCAAAAGGGCGAGATACGGGTGGATGGGCTTTTGTTAAGCCGTGTGCCGTCGGTGGTTGAAGATACCCGTCGCCGCGTTGGCATGGTGTTTCAACAATTCAACCTTTTTCCGCATCTGACGGTGCTGGAAAACTGCGCTTTGCCGCTGAGGTTGGTTCGCGGCTTGTCGGCCGCTGATGCGCGCGAGCGGGCGATGATCTATCTTGCCAAAGTGCGCATTCCTGAACAGGCGCTGAAATATCCCGGCCAGTTGTCAGGTGGCCAGCAGCAGCGCGTTGCCATCGCCCGCGCGGTGGCGATGCAGCCCGAAGTGATGCTGTTTGATGAGCCGACCTCGTCGCTGGATCCCGAGATGGTGAAAGAGGTTCTTGATGTCATGGTCGGTCTTGCCGAAGAAGGCATGACCATGGCCGTCGTCACCCATGAAATGGGCTTTGCGCGGCAAGTAGCGGACCGGGTTATTTTCATGGACGGGGGGCGCATCATCGAGCAGGCGCCGCCGGCAAAATTCTTTACCTCGCCGCAACATGAGCGCACCAAGCTGTTTTTGCAGCAGGTTTTGCACTAGCCTTCGCTACTGCCTTGAAAAATTGAAGGAAATCTCAGAGCCGCGATGATAGTCGCGGGCATAAAGCACCGGAGTTCCGGCTTCGGACAGGCAGGTTTCGCTTACCAGTAACCAAGGCTCGCGCTGCGCAGGGCCAAATGTCACGCCCTCGGGCAAAAAAGCAGCGGCAACATTGGCGCGCGACATGACAGGTCGATGCCCGGCAGCGGCCAGCAGATCATTCACCGAGCCCTGAACGCCGCAGACCTCGGGCAGTGACCCGATCAAAGCCAAGGGCAGCATATCAATGGAATAGATCAATACCTGATCCCCGGTCTCACGAACGCGTTCCAGCACCAGAATTTCCGCCTCATCCTGCAGCGCCAACTCGGAGGCCACCAGCGGATCGTTGGCCGCAAGCACTGTGCGCATGGACAGCAGGCGGGTGGTGGTCGCATGCCCCAGCGCCTTTAGCATGTGGGTGATACTCTCAAAGGTGGTTATCGGGCGCGCGATGTTCAGTCCCGCCGCCGCAGTGACATAGCGCCCACGGCCATGCTTTGTGACAACCAGCCGCTCTTGCTCCAATAGCCGCAGGGCCTCACGCACGAGGGGCCGCGATACGCCAAAAGCGGCGCAAAGTTCGGCCTCGGTCGGGATTTTGTCGCCAGCTTTCAGCGCCTGTTCGCGGATGTGGTCTGTGACCGCATCGCGCACCTGCTCGGCCATCTTCTTTTGCGACAGCAGTGGCCTGTTCACGAGCATCCTGTATCCGTTTTTCCAATGTGTGCGGCGATCAGCGCAAATTGTCGTTCGGGTCATCCGCGCGGTTTGGGGCCCGATGGCATCGGTTCTTAGGTGTACCCGATTATGCCGCTTGTGCAGGGTGTTGCAAGCGGCGTTGGAAATTTTTCGATTTTGGCTTTGTCGGCGCCCTGCGGTCAGGCTTTGGCCCGACCGCAACGACATTTGATCAGTTCGCCCCGATTTGCGGGCGCATGTCGGCTTTGTCGACACCCGCAACCTGAACCGGCGCCTTCATGGCATCGCGGCGGAACGGCTCCCCCAGCTCTTGGTTCAGCACGACCTCGATAAAGGTGGTCTGGCCATCTTTCATCTGACGCTCCACCGCATTGCGCAGTTCCTGTG
>CBDUEF010000136.1:0-7107 GCA_965366095.1 uncultured Cypionkella sp.
CGAGGAATTGGGCGGCGCGATGACCCATACCCGCAAGTCGAGCGTCGCGGATGGCGCCTTTGAGAATGATGTCGAGGCGCTGGCCGAAACCCGCAGGCTGTTTGATTACCTGCCGCTGAACAACCGCGAAAAGGTGCCGGTGCGGCCGTTCTTTGATGATCCGGCACGGCTGGAGCCCAGCCTTGATACGCTGATCCCGGACAATCCGAACCAACCCTATGATATGAAAGAGCTGATCGCCAAGATCGCCGATGAGGCCGATTTCTACGAAATCCAACGCGATTTCGCGGCAAATATCATCACCTGCTTCATTCGGATCGAGGGCCAATCGGTGGGGGTGGTGGCCAATCAGCCGATGGTTCTGGCGGGCTGTCTGGATATCGACGCCAGCCGCAAGGCCGCGCGCTTTGTGCGGTTTTGCGATGCCTTTGAAATTCCGATCCTGACGCTGGTGGATGTTCCGGGCTTTTTGCCGGGGGTCAGCCAGGAATTGGGCGGTGTGATCAAGCATGGCGCGAAACTGCTGTTTGCCTATGGCGAAGCGACGGTGCCCAAGGTGACGGTGATCACCCGCAAAGCCTATGGCGGTGCCTATGACGTGATGGCCAGCAAACATCTGCGCGGTGATTTAAACTATGCTTGGCCGACGGCAGAGATCGCGGTCATGGGGGCCAAGGGGGCGACCGAGATCATTCATCGCGGCAAAAACGTGGAAGAGATTGCACGCCTGACCAAGGAATATGAAAATCGTTTCGCCAACCCCTTTGTAGCGGCAGAAAAGGGCTTTATCGACGAGGTGATCATGCCCCATTCTACCCGCAAGCGGGTGGCTCGGGCCTTTGCGGCGCTGCGCGGCAAAAAGCTGACGAACCCGTGGAAAAAACACGACAATATTCCGCTTTAGGGGGCAGGGATGACAGATGCGGACATCACCGTGCCTTCGGGGCAAGAGATCACACTGCTGGATGTGGTGATGGACGCGCCGGGTCCTGACGGGTTGACCGCGCGTTTCCGCTTTTTGGCTCCGGCGATTGCTCGTGTGGGTGGAACTGTCGATTCTGAAATGGCAGCCGCCGATATGCAGGCGCTGTGTCAGGAATATGTGCTGCCGCGATTGGCCAATACCGGGCCAACTCCCGCACAGGTTGTGGTCTCCTTGTCTGACCGGTCCGTCGCCTTTGGCGATGCCGATCCCGATGCCACCCAGTTTTTCGAGGCCTATCGGGTGGAAGACGGCAACTGTATCTGGGAGGCATTTTAATGCTCCTACAAGATATTGTGGATTGGGAGGCCTGGTCTGGCCGCGCTGATGTAGTAGGGCCACAGCGAGCGGCATTGGGCAAATTTGCGTGTCAATCCATGTATTTGTGGGCTATTGTTCACGTAGGGCGCATTCAAGCGACCTTGACCTCAATGAAGGGGGCGGCACAAAGCACGTCCCGATCAGAAAAATGGAGTAGAGGATGTCGAGCACCAAGATCACCGTTCTGGCACTTTGTATGGTTGCCTTTGTGGCAGCTTGCGCCAAGAAAGCCGAAGAAGTCGTTTACGTTGATGACGGCGCAGCCGTTACCACCGAGCCGACCTATACCGGCAAATACAAGTAAGACAATCGGGCGGGCAGGTCGGGCTTGGATGCCCGCCCCCGCCCTTTTTATGTCCGGCCCTTGCTGCAATACGGCGTCGGCGGAAGGGCACTCACAGCAGGGGGCGGGCTTTGCCTGGGCGCCTGGGCTGGCCTATGGTCAGGATACGAACCTTAATCAGAATTGGAGTGCCCGATGCGGTCAACCGCTATTTTCGCCATGCTTGCCCTTGCCACTCTTGCGGCTTGCACCCCGCCACCGCCGCCAACACCAGAGCCGGTGGCAGTTACCACCGAACCCACCTATACCGGCAAATATAAGTAATCCAGGCGGGCAGGCCTGCGGTCGTGGGCCTGCCGCGACCGCCCCCCGCGAAATATGGGGGCGTAAATGCTGAAACATCGCGGCTTTCCGGGCCGACTACCGGGCACCGATTTTCAATTCACCATCCGCCGCGCCAATATGAAGGGCGGGCCAACGCCGATCATCCGGCGTGAGCGGTTCAAGGATCGCAAATCAACCGACCGCAAGGCGGATGAGGGCTTTATGGCCGCGCTTTGGCAGTGCTTTGGCGAAGAGCCGTTCGAGCGCGGCAATCTTGATGCGGGGCGGCTATCCTGGCTGTTCGGGCGCGAAGTGGTGCCGGTTGATGATCCGTTCAATCCCAGCGATTACGATGCCTTGCTGCGCATTGATCTCAAGCGCGCCGAAGCGGCTTTCCCGCAGGTGTTTGCCGCCGATGCCCCCGCGATCGACTGGGACGATGAGGACGAGGACTAGGCATGTTTTCGCGCAACGCTTTGGTCAACAGGCAAGACTTCGCGCGCGATGCGCAAGGTGACATCTTTGCCTTTGCGTTGATGCCGGGCTTGCACGATGATCAAGCTATGCAAAGCAGCGCTGAGTTCACTGCCTGCAATGCCGTTAAGTGTTACCCTTCCCTTTCTCCTTGGCCCGGCCCCAACCGGGTCGGGCCGTCTTTTGCGACCCGGCGGCGGGGGTTTGCCTATGTCAGAATTTCGCGCAATTTTCGATTTGAAAATGGCGGAAATGGTGTAAGCTGTGCGAACAGAACAACAAACCAACGAGGCAGTTCACGATGCGTAAATCCCTTATCCTTCTTTCTCTGGCAATCTTGCCGCTTGCAGGCTGTGTTCAGCCCAATCCAACCGTTACTTGCGCAGGTGTTGGCGCTGTTTCGGGTGCGGCTCTTGGCTCGATCACGGATAACAAGGTTGCAGAATCTGCTCTGGTCGGTGGCGCACTTGGCGCGCTTGCTGGCAACGCAGGTGCTTGCGGCTGATTTAACCGCCCCAACCAAACAATTCGGATTGAAGGCCAGTTGCGGGACACCCGCAGCTGGCTTTTCGCATTTTGCCCCGGCCCGGGCACTCAAAGGGAGAGAGCCATGTTCAAGAAAATCCTGATCGCCAACCGGGGCGAGATTGCCTGTCGCGTGATCAAGACTGCGCGCAAGATGGGGATTGCGACCGTCGCAGTCTATTCTGATGCCGACCGCAATGCGCTGCATGTGAAGATGGCGGATGAGGCCGTGCATATCGGGGCCTCGCCCGCCGCGCAGTCTTATATCGTGATCGACAAGATCATGGCGGCGGTCAAGGCCACGGGGGCCGAGGCGGTGCATCCAGGCTATGGATTCCTAAGCGAAAACATGAACTTCGCGGCGGCATTGGAGGCCGCGGGCGTGGTGTTCATCGGCCCGCCAAGCCCGGCAATCGAGGCGATGGGCGACAAGATCACCTCGAAGAAAATTGCGATGGAGGCCGGGGTTTCCACGGTTCCGGGGCATATGGGGCTGATCGCCGATGCCGAGGAGGCGGTAAAAATCGCCACCCAGATTGGCTATCCGGTGATGATAAAGGCCAGCGCCGGCGGCGGCGGCAAAGGGATGCGGATTGCCTGGAATGACGCCGAGGCGCGCGAGGGCTTTCAATCGTCGAAAAACGAGGCGGCGGCGAGTTTTGGCGATGACCGGATTTTCATCGAGAAATTCGTGACGCAACCGCGCCATATCGAAATTCAGGTGCTGGCTGATCAGCACGGCAACTATGTCTATCTGCATGAGCGAGAATGCTCGATCCAGCGGCGCAATCAAAAGGTGATCGAAGAGGCGCCCTCGTCATTTCTGGACGAGGCAACGCGCAAGGCGATGGGCGAGCAGGCCTGCGCGCTGGCCCGTGCGGTGGGCTATACGTCTGCGGGCACGGTGGAGTTCATCGTTGATGGCAACCGGAACTTTTATTTCCTTGAGATGAACACGCGCTTGCAGGTTGAACATCCGGTGACAGAGCTGATCACCGGCGTTGATTTGGTCGAGCAGATGATCCGGGTCGCGAATGGCGAGGCTTTGCCCTTTGCCCAATCCGATCTGAAAATCAACGGTTGGGCGATGGAAAGCCGGCTTTACGCCGAAGATCCCTATCGCAACTTTTTGCCCTCCATCGGCCGCCTGACCCGCTATCGCCCGCCGGTTGAGGGGACAACGGCGGCGGGAGGCATTGTGCGCAATGATACCGGCGTGTTCGAGGGCGGCGAGATTTCAATGTTTTACGATCCGATGATCGCGAAGCTTTGCACTTGGGCGCCAACGCGCAAAGCGGCGATTGACGAGATGCGCTTGGCTTTGGATACGTTTGAGGTGGAAGGCATCGGCCACAACCTGCCCTTCGTCGGCGCAGTGATGGACCATCCGCGCTTTCAGTCGGGCAATATCACCACGGCTTTCATTGCCGAAGAATACCCCGATGGCTTTCAGGGGGCGGTGCTAGACGCGGACACTTTGGCCCGTGTGGTCGCAGCAGCGGCGGCGATGAACCGGGTGGCGGAAATCCGGCGCACGCGGATTTCGGGAACCATAGACAATCACGAGCGCCGGGTGGGCGATGACTGGGTGATCTCGATACAAGGGGCTGAGTTTGCAGTAAAAATTGCGGCTGATCATCAAGGATCGACCGTGGTTTTTGCGGATGGCCATTCACGCCGAGTCACCTCGGACTGGACGCCGGGGCAGCCTTTGGCGCGGCTGATGGTCGACGCCGAGCCTTTGGTGATGAAAGTGGGTAAAATCTCGGGCGGGTTCCGGCTGCGGTTGCGGGGTGCCGATCTGAAGTGCCATGTCCGCAGCCCACGTCAGGCCGAACTTGCGCGGCTGATGATCGAAAAGACCCCGCCCGACACCTCTAAATTCCTGCTCTGCCCGATGCCCGGCCTGATCGCCAAGATCATGGTTGAGGAGGGCGACGAGGTTCAGGAAGGTCAGGCCTTGGCGACGGTAGAGGCGATGAAGATGGAGAATATCCTGAAAGCCGAGCGCAAGGGCGTGGTGAAAGTGATCAAGGCGGCTGCGGGCAGCAGCCTGAAAGTGGACGAAGTGATCATGGAGTTTGAATGAGGATCAGCGGCTGGAGTGTCAGCGTCCGGCCGGATTGCGTTCCAGCACCTCGATCCGGCGCGAGGGGAATTTGTCGATGGCGCGGGTGATCTCGCGCACGTCCCAAGGCAGGGGTTTGCGGATTTCGGGTTGCAGATCCTTGTCAAGGATCACCAGCGAAAACCCGCGTGGCCGCAGTTTCTTGCGCAGATCCGAGGGCGGATTGGGGGTGGTATCGATGATGACGACAACGTCGCGGTCCTCAAGCGCCGCCGGGTCTTTTGCCAGCAGTTCCATCTGGCGCAGGAAATCGGGGTTGTTAGGCGAATCCGCAAACACGACGATGGGCCGTTTGAGGTAAAGCAGATCGGCCTCGACAACTTCGGCGGCCGGAATGGGTTTGAAGGAAATATCTTGCGCGCTGGCCCCAAAGGGCAGGGTGGCAAGGGCGAGAAACGACAGGATGCGAAGGCTCATACGCTCAATATAGGGCAGGGCGCGCGTCAAACCAAGCCGGGGTTTTGCCCTGTGGTGAATGGAGTTGAAGATGGCGGAAAAAACAGCGGATTGGGCGGCCTTGGCTTTGAGAGAGATGAAGGGCGGCGATGTGGACAGCCTGACCTGGCAGACGTTGGAGGGCATCGCGGTCAAGCCGCTTTACACCGCCGCCGATGTGGAAGGCCTGCCGCAGATGGGCGAGATGCCCGGCTTTGCGCCCTATACGCGCGGGGTCAAGGCCACGATGTATGCGGGCCGCCCTTGGACGATCCGGCAATATGCGGGGTTCTCAACGGCCGAGGCGAGCAATGCGTTTTACCGCAAGAACCTTGCCGCAGGGCAGCAAGGGGTTTCGGTGGCCTTCGATCTGGCCACGCATCGGGGCTATGATTCAGATCATCCTCGCGTTGAGGGTGATGTCGGCAAAGCGGGCGTGGCGATTGATAGTGTCGAGGATATGAAAATCCTGTTCGACGGGATTCCGTTGGAAAAGGTCTCTGTTTCCATGACGATGAACGGCGCGGTGATCCCGATTCTGGCCAGTTTCATCGTGGCGGGGGAAGAGCAGGGCGTGGATCGCAGCCTGCTGTCGGGCACCATTCAGAATGATATCCTGAAGGAATTCATGGTGCGCAACACCTATGTCTATCCGCCCGAGCCTTCGATGCGGATCGTGGCCGATATCATCGAATACACCTCGGCCCATATGCCGAAATTCAACTCGATCTCGATCTCTGGCTATCACATGCAAGAGGCGGGGGCCAATCTGGTGCAGGAGTTGGCCTATACCTTGGCCGACGGGCGCGAATATGTGCGCACGGCGATTGCGCGCGGCATGGATGTGGATGATTTCGCCGGGCGGCTGTCGTTCTTCTTTGCCATCGGGATGAATTTCTTCATGGAGGCTGCGAAACTGCGGGCGGCGCGGATGCTGTGGCACCGGATCATGACCGAGTTTCAGCCGAAAAAACCGGTCAGCTCGATGCTGCGCACCCATTGCCAGACCAGCGGCGTGTCCTTGCAAGAGGCTGATCCCTATAACAACGTGATCCGCACAGCCTATGAGGCGATGTCGGCGGTTTTGGGCGGCACGCAATCCTTGCACACCAATGCTTTGGACGAGGCGATTGCCTTGCCGACCGAGTTTTCGGCCAGGATTGCCCGCAATACCCAGTTGATCTTGCAGGAAGAAACCGGCGTCACCCATGTGATTGATCCGCTGGCTGGCTCTTACTATGTCGAACGGCTGACCCATGATCTGGCGGCCGAGGCCTGGAAGCTGATCGAAGAGGTCGAGGCGATGGGCGGCATGACCAAGGCGGTGGCCTCGGGCATGCCGAAACTGCGGATCGAGGAATCGGCGGCCAAACGGCAGGCGATGATTGATCGCGGCGATGAGGTTGTGGTGGGGGTGAACAAGTATCGGCTGGCCCAACAGGATGCCATCGACATCCTTGATATCGACAACGTGGCAGTGCGTGAGGCGCAGATCGCGCGGTTGAACAGCACCAAGGCCGCCCGCGACGAGGCGGCCTGTCAGGCGGCTTTGGACGAGATCACCCGCATTGCGGGCCATGACGGCAATCTGTTGGAGGCGGCGATTGCAGCCGCTCGGGCGCGGGCGACGGTGGG
>CBDUEF010000137.1:0-7088 GCA_965366095.1 uncultured Cypionkella sp.
CCGGACAGATCGCACGCACCGAACGCGCGCAGCGCTTTGCCCAGACGCCCGCCAATACGCTGCCTGCACGCGGGGCCGATTGGTCGCAAATCCGGCCCGAATGGGCGCTGGCGGGCTGCAATGCCTTCATCGCTGCTCCCCGCGCCCGCACCCGTGGCACCGATCTGGCAGGGCAGGCCTTCTTACATGATTACCAATGGCAAAAGGATGCAGGTTTTGGCATCCTGGAACTGATCCTCACCGCCCCGGTGGTGGTGGCAAGCTGGATCAGCCTGCAATACTACGGCTCGGTCGTGGCGCCCGATCTGTTCGGCGCTGGCAACAAGCTTTTGCACAATGTCACCGGCGGTATCGGCGTGGTCGAGGGCAATGGCGGGCTTCTGCGCGCAGGGCTGCCGTGGCAATCGGTGCATGATGGCCACGCGCTTGCCCATGCGCCCTTGCGCCTGTCGGTCTGCATCGAGGCACCGAAAGACGCCATCACCGACATCTTTGCCCGCCACCCATCCGTGCAAGCGCTGTTCGATAACCACTGGCTGCATCTTTTCACCCTTGATGCCCATGGCCAGATCGACGCCCGCTATCAACCGGGCCGAGCATGGACTGCGGCCTTTTCCTAAGCAATCGCTTGCCCGCCCGGCTGTGCTGGTTTAATCAGGAACCATCGGCAGGAAAGGCCCCAAATGCGTATTCTGATCACCAATGACGATGGCATCAACGCGCCGGGGCTTGAAGTGCTGACCCGCATCGCCACCGATATCGCCGGGCACAAGGGCGAGGTCTGGACCGTGGCCCCGGCGTTCGAGCAATCGGGCGTCGGCCATTGCATCAGCTATACCCACCCGATGCTGATCGCCAAACTGGGCCACCGCCGCTATGCGACCGAGGGCAGCCCCGCCGATTGCGTGCTGGCCGGGATTTTCGACGTGATGGATGGGCAAAAACCCGATCTGGTGCTGTCGGGGGTTAACCGGGGCAATAATTCGGCCGAAAACGTGCTCTATTCCGGCACCATCGGCGGCGCGATGGAGGCGGCGCTGCATGGCATCCCCGCAATTGCGCTGTCGCAATTCATGGGGCCGAAAACCAGTGAGCTTGCCGATCCGTTCGAGACGGCAAGCACCCATGGCACCGCCATCGTGCGGATGCTGTTGAACAAGGGCCTGTGGAACGGCGGCGATTACCGCACATTCTACAACGTGAACTTCCCGCCGCTGCCCGCATCGGAAGTGCGCGGCCACGCCGTTGCCGCCCAAGGCTTTCGGCGCGACACCGCCTTTGGTGTGGCGCCGCAAATCTCGCCCTCGGGCAAACGCTTTTTGTGGATCAAGGGCGGCGCGCAACAAACCCCCACCCTGCCCGGCACCGATGCGGCCGTAAACCTTGACGGCTTCATCTCGATCACCCCCATGCGCGCAGACCTGACCGCACATGACGAGCTGGCCGCGCTGACGGCGGCGCTTGCATGACCGAGGCAGACCCGCCCGAGGATGAGGCGGCCGAGCGCAAAATGCGCTTTCTTTTCGCCCTGCGCTCGCGCGGGGTGACCGATGCGCGCGTCTTAACAGCGATGGAACAGGTGGATCGCGGCCAATTCGTGCGCGGCCTCTTTGCCGAACGCGCCTATGAGGACATGCCGCTGCCAATTTCCTGCGGCCAGACCATCAGCCAACCCTCGGTGGTGGGGCTGATGACCCAGGCTCTGAATGTGCAGCCCCGCGATACGGTGCTCGAGGTTGGCACCGGCTCGGGCTATCAGGCGGCGATCTTGTCGCACCTTGCGCGGCGCGTCTATACGGTGGACCGCCACCGCCGCCTTGTCACCGAGGCGCAGCTGCTGTTTCGCGAACAGGGGCTGGTCAATATCGTCGCCATGGTCGCCGATGGCAGCTATGGCCTGCCCGATCAGGCGCCTTTTGACCGCATCATCGTCACCGCCGCCGCCGAAGACCCGCCCGGACCGCTCTTGGCGCAGTTGAAAATCGGCGGGATCATGGTGGTGCCTGTCGGGCAATCTGATACAGTGCAGCATCTGATCAAAGTCACCCGCGCCGAGCGCGGCTATGACTATGAAGAATTGCGCCCGGTGCGCTTTGTCCCGCTTGTCGAGGGCTTGGGCAATGAGTAATTGGGACAAGTGATATTCAGGCTCCGGGAGCAACCCGGACATAGTGAGTGAGGCGCGCATGACAACGACACGGATCACCCTTCTTGGGATTTCGGCCCTGCTGATGCTGTCGGCCTGTTCGGGCAAACCGTTCGATTGGGATTTGCGCGGCGGCAACAAGGCGCTGTCGACCAGTTCCGCCGCGCAGGGGGCCACCCAGAATCGCCCAACCCCAGATGCGCGCGGGGTTATTTCCTACCCCGGCTATCAGGTGGCCATCGCCCAACGCGGCGATACTGTGGCCTCGGTTGCCGCGCGGATCGGCCTGAGCGCCGATGAGCTGGCGCGCTACAACGCGCTGAACCCCTCGGACAGCCTGCGCAATGGCGAGGTGCTGGCGCTGCCGGGCCGGGTTGCGGCGGCCCCTCTGGCTGGCACCGGGCAAATCATCGGCGGGCCAAATTCCGGCGGACCGATTGATGTAACCACCATCGCCACCACCGCGCTTGACCGGGTCGGCCCGTCGCCAACCGCCGCTGCCCGCACCATCGGTGCAGAGCCGGTGCGCCACAAGGTCGCGCGCGGCGAAACCGCCTTTACCATCGCGCGCAGCTATAACGTCTCGGCCAAATCGCTGGCCGATTGGAACGGGCTTGGCCCCGATCTGGCCGTGCGCGAGGGCCAGTTCCTGATCATCCCGGTGGCCGGAGCGGCTGCCCCGGCCACTCTGGATTCTTCTGCCCCCGGTATCGGCTCGACCCCACCCGAGCCGCCCTCGGCCAAAAAGCCGCTACCGGCCGAAAAAACCACCCCCGCCGCCGACAAGACCAAGGGCCAGCCCGCCTCGCCCGATCTTGGCACGCAGCGCTCTGCCGCCACCGCGTCGCGGTTTGTGATGCCGGTCGATGGCAAGATCATCCGCAGCTATGTCAAGAAAAAGAATGACGGCATCGACATTGCCGCCGCTGCGGGCTCGCCGGTCAAGGCCGCAGCCGACGGCACCGTCGCCGCCGTCACCAAAGACACCGAAGGCACCCCGATCATCGTGATCCGCCACGCCGACAATATCCTGACCGTCTACGCAGGTGTTGACGGGGCGAAAGTGGCCAAAGGGGCCACGGTGAAACGCGGCCAGACCATCGCCACCGTGCGCGCAGGCAACCCCGCCTTCGTGCATTTCGAAGTGCGCAAAGGCGTCGAAAGCGTCGATCCGATGCCCTATCTGCAATAGGCGCCGATCCTGTGCCGCCGCACCTTTTGATGCGGCGGACCCTCCGGGGGGAGTATTTGGGCAAAATGCAAATTGGCAGAGTAGCCAAGATCACCCTGCCTGCGCGTTAACAACAGGTTAATGCGCAGGCGTAAGCCCTTGATTTCAGGTGGCGACGACGATGTCGCACAGGTGAGCGCTAAAGGCGCACACCTTGGCGCGCGGCCAGATCGCAGAAAAACTGCCAGGCAACCCTGCCAGACCGCCCGCCCCGCGTCGCCTGCCATTCAATTGCCTCGGCCCGGAGCCGATCCGCAGAAACCGCCACCCCATGGGCGGCGCAATAACCCGCGATCATCTCAAGATATTCGTCCTGCGTGCAGGGATGAAACCCCAGCCACAGCCCGAAACGATCCGACAGCGAGACCTTTTCCTCCACCGCCTCAGCCGGGCTGATCGCGGTCGATCTTTCATTCTCGATCATATCGCGCGGCATCAGATGGCGGCGGTTCGAGGTGGCATAGAAGAGGACATTCTCGGGCCGCCCCTCAATCCCGCCGTCCAGAACCGCCTTGAGGGATTTGTAATGCTGTTCGTCATGGCTGAACGATAGATCATCGCAAAACAGGATAAAGCGATAGGGGGCGGCGCGCAGATGCTTCAAAAGCCGCTGCACCGAGGGCAGATCGTCGCGGGCAAGCTCCACGATCTTGAGATCCGGCGCCTCCGTTTGAACCGCCGCATGCACCGCCTTCACCAGGCTCGATTTCCCCATCCCCCGCGCACCCCAGAGCAGCGCATTATTGGCGGGCAGGCCCAAAGCGAAATGGCGGGTATTTTCCAGCAAAGTATCGCGCGAGCGGTTGACCCCAATCAACAGCGACAGATCAACCCGCGCCACCTTTTGCACCGGCTCCAGCCGGTCAGGCTCGGTATGCCAGGCGAATGCCCCCGCCGCGGCGAAATCAGGGTCCGCAGCCGGAGCCGGAGCCAGCCGCTCCAACGCCGCCGCAATCCGCTCGAACGTATCACTCATCCGTCGTCTCGTCCTCATCAACCCAAGTGCCATCCGCCCGAGCCTGGGCTTCACGCTCACGTTCAAAACGCGAGATCAAAAAGATCGAAATCTCATAAAGCGGATAGATCGCCGAAAACAGGATCAGTTGTGAAAACACATCCGGCGGAGTCACAATCGCGGCAACGGCCAAAATCGCCACCACCGCATATTTGCGCGTGGCTTTCAGACCCTTGGACGACACCAACCCGGCCTTGCCCATCAGCGTCAACAACACCGGAAGCTGAAAACACAGACCAAAGGCCATCACAAAGGTCATGGTCAGCGACAAAAACGCCTCGACCGACCCCTGAAACTCAACATTCAACCCATCTTTGGGCATATTCGCCCCGTGGATCAGATCCGCCGAGAAACTGTCCTGAAAACCAAGGAAGAACGCGAAAGCGAAGGGCAGGATCACATAATAGGCAAAGGCGGCCCCAATCAAGAACATCACTGGCGAGGCCACCAGAAACGGCAAAAACGCATTGCGCTCGTTGCGATAGAGGCCCGGCGCTACAAAGCGCCACATCTGAAAGGCAATGATCGGGAAAGCCATGCCAAAACCGCCCCAGACCGCGATCTTGATGGCAACGAAAAAGCCTTCCTGCATCTTGACGAGGATCAAATGGCACTCTTGCCCGCGATCCGCCAGCACCTGACACATCGGCGCCGAAAGAAACCTAAAGATCGGCTGCCAGATCAGATATCCAATGATGAAACACACAGCAAAAGCGGCAAGCGAATAGAGGATCCGGTTGCGCAGCTCCTTCAGATGCTCGATCAGCGGGGCAGAGCTGTCGTCGACGCTGTCAGTTTGGGTCATGCTTGATCGGCTTTCTTGACCGTTTTGCGCGGGGCGCGGGGTTTGGCTGCCGCCGCTACTTTCGCGGGGGCCGCGTTTTTCACCGCCACCACTTTGGCGTCAGCCGCTGGCTTGGCGCGCGGCTTGGCGGCCGCTTTCTTGGTTTCAGCCGGAACTTGCGGCTCATTTATCGCCTTTAGTTTCTCGGTCGTTTCGGCAAGAACCGCCCGCTTTGCGGCTTGCTTTTCCGCCAGAGCCTTGGTTGCGGGCCCCATGTCGGCAGCCGTTGCAACCTCAGGTTCCGCTGCGGCTTCTGGCTTCACAACCCTGGCCGCCGGGCTTGACGTCGGCTTGGCGGCATTCTTGATCGGATCCCATTTTTCGAACCGATCCGCCGCGTTTTTCACCGCATCCAGCCCGAGCGATTTTGCCGAGGTCGCCTCTTTGACATCCTTGGCCACATCCGCCACGCCTGATTCCTTGGCCGCATCCTCCATCGCCCGGCTGAACTCGCGGCCCATGGCGCGGATTTTGGCCGTAAAGCGGCCCACCTGACGGAACATGTCCGGCAAGTCCTTTGGCCCGATCACGATCAGGGCCACGACGCCCACGACCAAAAGCTCGGAAGCCCCGATGTCAAACATGCTGAATTTCCCTCAAACGGTTTTCAAACCTTGTCTTTTTCAGCAGGGGTCACGTCTTTGGCCGCCGTCGAGGCCTCTTTCTCGATCTCTTCGGTGCCATCTTTCACTCCCTTTTTGAAGGCAGTGATGCCCTTGCCAACTTCGCCCATCAGCGAGCTGACCTTGCCGCGGCCAAAAAGCACCAGCACAACAATCCCGATCACCAAAAGCTGCCAGGGTCCCATTTGCATCGCCTAATCCTCCATATTGCGGCCGATCGCGGCCCTTGCCCTCTGACTATGGGACATCGCGGCACAATCAAAGAGCAAATCATGCGGTTTGACCTTCCCTCCCCCCTATTTCGCGCCCATATAGCTGACAGAATTATGTCAGTTGCCTAAAGGTACAGGATGCGACGCTCTGACCGATTGTTTGACCTGATCCAGATGCTGCGCGATGGGCGGCTTCATCGCGCCAGCGAGATGGCTGCGCAAATGCAGGTATCGGTGCGCACCATCTGGCGCGACATGACCACTTTGATGGAGTCTGGTCTTCCCGTTGAAGGGGAGCGCGGGGTTGGCTATATTTTGCGTGCGCCAATGACCCTTCCGCCAATGATGCTAAATCTTGCCGAATTAGAGGCCTTGCGCGCGGGCCTAAGCCATGTTGCAAAAGGGGCAGATACGGGGCTGGCAAGGGCTGCTCGCGGGCTGGCTGCGAAAATTGCCGCCGTTACCCCCGCGCCCATTTCGGGCGAAGCGGATGATCTCTTTGCCCTTCACCGCAAAAAACCCAGCCGGCAAAAACCACATCTGCCGCCGCTGCGCATCGCTATCCGCGGCAAGGAACGCGTCACGCTCAGCTATCTGGAGCTTGACGGGCAGGAAAGCCACGGCGACATCCGCCCCTTGCGCTTGGATCTGAGCGGGCGGGTCTGGACATTGACCACCTGGTGCGAAACACGCCATGATTTCAGGGTGTTTCGGGTGGATCGGGTGTTGGCACTTGCCCGCACAGGAGAGCGTTTTGTTGCGGAAAAGGGCACGACTTTGGGCGATCTGGCCTCCAGAACCGAGATTAAGAACAGCTTTTAATTATTTGATTTATCAGCAGGAAAAACAAAGCACTTGTCACGCCGGATCATCAACCACAGGGCGGCACCTTCTTTGGGAAGAAAGACCCCCGGCACATCGGCGGTCAAGGTCGATCCGTCGAAATCCATCCTGAAATCGACAAGACTGTCGCGGCCAAGATAGCGCGCCCGTGTCACCACGCCGCGCGCCGGAGAG
>CBDUEF010000138.1:0-7036 GCA_965366095.1 uncultured Cypionkella sp.
CGGGCCGAGGCCACAACCGACGACAGGCCGACCAGAAAGCCCATCAGGGCAAAGATTTTGACCGTCATCCATTTGGTATTGATGCCCGAAAGTGCCGCTGCTTCGGGATTGCCGCCGATGGCAAAAACATAGCGGCCAAAGCGGGTGCGGGTCATCAGCACATTCATCAAGATCGCCCCCACCGCCATGATCAGCACCGGAATGGCAAAGCCATAGCTGATGTGCAACTCGGCCGGATCGGTGGTGATGGCGTTCTTTGTGGCATAGGCGCGCACAATGCCGATGGGCCATTGATAGGCATTCACCACCAGCACCGCGACCAGAACCAGCCCACAGCCCATGACGGCAAGGAAAATCTCGGCCCAGATCGGGCGCAGCGGAAAATCAAAGGTGATGCGCTGTTTGCGGCTGTTGAAAAGGCCCCAGAGGATAAAGACGCAGGCGATCAGCCCGACAATCCAGCTTCCCATCTCACCCACAGCGCCGTAGGGGCCGCCGCCGATCAGGGCAAAGGTGGGGTCAACCGGCGAGATGGTTTCGCCGCGTGCCACCAGAAAGGCCGCGCCGCGCCAGACCAGCAGCCCACCAAGGGTGACGATAAAGGCAGGGATTTGCAGATAGGCGATCAGATAGCCGTGAAACGCCCCGATCAGGGTGCCGATGGCCATGCCGACCAGTGCTGCGATGATCCAGATCATCGGATGGCCAAGACCGATCAGCGGCGGCAGCCAATAAACCTGCACCATGCCCATGATGATGGCGCAAAATCCCAGCATCGAGCCGACAGACAGATCAATATTGCGGGTGATGATCACCAGCACCATGCCAGTGGCCATGATCCCGATCGAGGCGGTTTGCACCGACAGGTTCCACAGATTTCGGGGGGTCAGGAAGGCGCCGAAATCCTTGAAGATCACGCCGTAAAGGTGAAATCCGATCCAGATCAGCAGCAGCGCGCCCGCCATGCCCAGAAAACGGGTGTCGATCTCGGTGTCACGTAGAAAGCGGGCGACAAGGCCCAATTCGGCGCTTTGGGGCGATGGATCAGTGGACTTGGAAGTTTCGGTCATGGTTCGTCCTGCGCAACGCAAGGGGGGCGGGGACGCGTGGAAAGGCCACTGCCGTCGCGGCTCCGGTGTGGGGCGCGGATTGCGCCTGCAAACTGTGGAGAGGGTTCGGTGCCCGCAGCCTGTGCGGGCACCGATGTCAGATCACTTGCAAGCGGCAACGTCTGCCATCGCGCCTTCGCAAGCCTGCTCTTTCGAGATATGGCCCGCGTCGATCACGATATTCAGGTTGTCTTTGGTGATCGGGGTGGGCGCAAGGAAGATGGCGTTCATCTCAACGCCCTTGTCGCCGCCCGACCATTTCACCGCGTTCGGAACGGCGTCAAGTGCCGCACCGCCAGCCAAGGCCGAGGCGATATCCGCCGCTGCTTTGCCCAGTTCGCGCGAGTCTTTCCAGACTGAGACGGTCTGGGTGCCGCGTGCCACACGGTTCAGCGCGGCAAGGTCGCCGTCCTGACCACCGATCGGCACGTTCAGGCCTTGGGCCGACAGGGCTGCAATTGCGCCGCCTGCCATGCCGTCATTTTCAGCCAGAACCGCATCAACCGCGTTGTTGTTGGCCGTCAGGATCTGCTCCATGTTCTTTTGAGCATTTTCCGGTTTCCAACCGTCCGAGAAAGCCTCGCCGACGATCTTGATCTTGCCGGCAGTCACGTCGCCGCCGATCACTTCCATCATGCCTTCCAGCAAGAAGGCCGCGTTCGGATCACCGGGGTCGCCCTTGATGATGGCATAATTGCCCTCGGGTTTGGCGGCTTTGACAGTTTCTGCGATGATCTTGCCCACGCCTTTGTTGTCAAAAGTCAGGTAGAAGGCGCGGCTGTCTTCGATCAGGCGGTCATAACCCACAACCGGGATGCCTTCGGCAGCGGCTTTGTCAACGGCCGGGCCGATGGCGTCTTTGTCCATCGCCAGAATGATCAGCGCGTTTGCGCCTTGGGCAATCAGCGCCTCAACATCCGTCAACTGCTTGGCGGCAGAGGCCTGAGCGTCGGCAGAAATATAGGTGTCGCCATTGGCTTCCAAAGCGGCTTTGATGGCGGCTTCGTCAGTTTTCCAACGCTCTTCTTGAAAGTTCGACCACGAAACGCCAACCACTTTACCTTGGGCATAAGCAGAAGACGAGAAACCGGCCGCAGCAATCACTGCGACGAGAATGGCATTGCGCATAGTATCCTCCCTATAGAATCGGCCTGCAAAAGCCGGTTCGGCAGATTCGCCGACACGTCTTAAAATTGCCGTGAATAAATTCAGTTGTCAAAATAAAAATGATCTATAAACTTATTCACGAGTAAGAATTGATCGAAATATTGCCGCATTGCAGCAATTTTCGGAAATAATGGGGGCAATGAGCGTGGTTTTTATTTGGCGAACAAATAAATGAATGTGGGGATGCCGCATGCCGATTTGGGGGTTGCGCGGACCGGTGTCGGTCCGCTCATTCCGCCATTATCTGAAACCCTGAGGCCTCTGCGCCAGCAGGTGTTTGAGCGGATCAGAGCGGCAGGATTGGTGGCGCGGGTGCAATTGGCCAAGGATCTGGGGGTCAGTCCGGCTTCGGTGACAACGATTACTTCGGAATTGATCGAGGCAGGTTTGATTGAAGAGGTGGCCCTGCCGCGCGAAGGAGATGCCGGGCGCGGTCGGCCAGCGGTGGCACTGGGGGTGCGAAAATCGGCGCATCTGGTGGCGGGGATGAAGCTGTCTGACCGCGAGCATACCGTGGTGATTGTTGATTTCGCAGGCAATCTTATTGCGAATGAAGTGATCGCGCGCAGGCCCGGGGCCGTGTCGGTGGACGAAATGATTGGCGCGGTGGAAACCTTGTTGCTGCGTGCCTGTGCTAAGGCAGGGATCACCCTACGCGACTTGTCGGCTGTAGGAATAGGGGTTCCTGGATTTGTTGATTGCGCGGCCGGCATGGTTTTGTGGTCTTCGACACTGAACCAACGTGGGGTGGCCTTGGCGGTGCAGATTTCGGAACGTTTAGGGGTTCCGGTTTTTGTCGACAATGATGCGAATCTGGTGGCACAGGCTGAATTGTGGTTCGGCGCGGGCCGGGGCCTTTCGGATTTTGCGGTGGTGACGATCGAGCATGGGGTCGGGATGGGGTTTGTCATGAACCACCGGGTTTATCGTGGCGCGCAAGGGCTCGGGATGGAGTTGGGCCATACCAAAGTGCATCTGGATGGCGCCTTGTGCCGCTGCGGACAGCGCGGCTGTCTTGAGGCCTATGTTGCCGATTACGCGCTGGCGCGCGAAGCAGCAACGGCGCTGAACAGCGGGCATATTGAGTTGCAAAGCATCCCGGCCCTATTGGAAAAACTGTTCGAGCAGGCCAAGGCAGGCAACTCCACGGCCCGGTCGATCTTTCGCCGCGCGGGGCGATACTTGGCCGTAGGGCTATCGAATGTTATCAATCTGTTCGATCCGGCTTTGATCATTCTTTCCGGAGAGCGGATGCGCTACGATTACCTTTATGCCGAGGAGACATTGGCGGAAATGGCGAGTTTGTCGATCAACTCGGGCCGCCCACGGCCACCAATAGAAATCCACGCCTGGGGTGATTTGCTTTGGGCGCATGGAGCGGCGGCGCTGGCGCTTTCCGAAATCTCGCAAGGGTTGCTTGGGCCTGGGGCCGGGCGAGTATTGGCGGCAGAATAGTCGTTTGCCAGAAAAACACATTGCAATTTCTGAATATAATACGCATATAACTTCCTGAATGTGATTCCGGGACCGGGTGGATAAGCCCTCCCGCCAATGAGGAGAGAGAAGATGACTGTCAATCAAGCCGTTATGGCCTTTGCAGGTTTCATGGTGCTGGCGTCGCTGGCGCTGGCTTGGGCCGTATCGCCCTATTTTCTGGCGCTGACTGCCTTTGTGGGGGCAAATTTGCTGCAATCTGCCTTTACCGGCTTCTGCCCGGCCTCAAGCATTTTCCGCAAACTGGGTTTCCGCGCCGGAACCTCTTGCTGATCTGATTTTTCTGCTGACCCAAAAGGAAAACGCCATGCTCTTGCGTTCCGCTCTTGCCGTATTTTTCACGGCCATGCCCGTCCTTGCCGAAGATCTGGTGTTGAATCCCGTTCAGGTGATCGAGACCAAGGCCCTGTTTGGCCAGATCGAAAGCCGCTCGGTGGTGCCCGCGCGGGCGCGGGTGGGCGGCACGCTGGTGGCTTTGGATGTGACCGAAGGCACGGGTGTCAAGGCAGGCCAAGTGATCGCGCGGGTGCTGGATGAAAAGATGGCGCTGCAACTCGATGCCGCCGAGGCGCGGATCAGGGCGGGGGAGGCGGAACTGGCCAATGCGCAAGCAGAATTGACCCGCAACGAGGAGCTGCTGGCGCGCGGGGCCACCACCACGCAACGCGTGGATCAGGTGCGCACCACGGTTGACGTGGCCACCAATGGCGTCACCGAGGCACGCGCGGCGCGGGCGGTGATCGAGCAACAGATTTCCGAGGGTGACGTGGTGGCCCCGATGAGCGGCCGGGTGCTGACGGTGCCTATGCGTCTTGGCGAAGTGGTGATGCCGGGCGAGCCGGTGTCCACCATCGCGGGCGGGCCGGTGTTCTTGCGCCTTGCCATCCCTGAACGCCACGCCCAAGGCTTGACCGAAGGCATGGTGGTTCAGATCGGAGATGAGACCACCCCGCGTGAGGGGCGGATCGAAAAAATTTATCCCTTGATCGAGAGCGGTCGGGTGACGGCGGATGTGGCGGTTGAGGGGCTTTCGGATGCCTTTATCGGGCAGCGCATCTTGGTGCAGGTGCCTGTTGGAATGCGTGCCGCATTGGTGCTGCCCGAGGCGGCCATTCATCGCCAAGCCGGGCTTGATCTGGTCAGAATCATCACCGTTGAGGGCGCACGCGATGTCACCGTTGTGCCGGGGCCGTTGGTGACAACCGAGACCGGGCCGATGCGCGAAATCCTGTCGGGATTGATCGCAGGCGATACGGTGGTGCTGCCATGAGCGCGAAACCAATCGAGGCGAAATCCGGCATTGCCGGAGCGTTGACGCGCAGCTTCATCACCTCACCCCTGACGCCCTTGGCGCTGTTTGCGGCGCTGATCCTGGGGCTGATCGCGCTGGTGACCCTGCCGCGCGAGGAAGAGCCGCAAATCTCGGTGCCGATGGTCGATATCATGGTGCAGGCTAATGGTCTGCATGCCGAAGATGCGGTTAAGTTGGTAACAGAACCGCTTGAAACCATTGTTAAATCCATTCCCGGCGTTGAACACGTCTATTCGCAGACCCGCGACGATGCCACGATGGTAACCGCGCGCTTTGTGGTGGGCACCTCGGCGGATGCCGCGATTTTGCGGGTGCATGAGAAAATTTCGGCCAATATCGACCGCATTCCCAAAGGTATCCCCGAGCCGCTGATCGTGGGCCGCGGCATTGATGATGTGGCGATTATGGTGCTGACGCTATCGCCCAAAGCCGAAGCGGCGGCGCGTTGGACGCCGTCGGATCTGACCCGCGTGGCCCATGAGGTACAGGTTGCCGTGGCCAGCCTGCCCGAGATCGGCCTGACCTATATCGTTGGCGAAACCCCCGAAGAGATCAGGATCGAACCCGATCCCGAGCGTTTGGCGCAGGCAGGGCTGACCTTGCAGGCGCTGGCGGGCAAGGTTGAGGGCGCGAACCGTGCGTTTTCCGTGGGGTTGGTGCGCGAAGATGGCCGTCAGATCGGGCTTTCGGCGGGAAAGACTCTGACTGATTTGTCCGAGATTGAAAACTTGCTGGTCACCACTCGCGATGGTCGCCCGGTTTATGTGCGCGATGTTGCAACCGTCAGCCTTGCCACCGATACGACCGAGGCGCGCGTGGCGCATCTGGATCGCAGCGGCGATGGATTTTCGCGTCTGCCTGCGGTGTCTTTGGCGATTGCCAAGCGCCCCGGCGCCAATGCGGTGACGATCGGTGAGGAAATCCGTCATGCAGTTGAACGGCTTGAGGGCAATGTGATCCCCGAGGATGTGACGGTCACCATCCCCCGCGATTATGGTGAGACCGCCAATGAAAAAGCCAATGAGCTGCTGTTCCATCTGGGCCTTGCCACGATTTCCATCGTGCTGCTGGTTTGGCTGGCAATTGGCTGGCGTGAGGCCTTTGTGGTGCTGATTGTCATTCCGGTGACGATCCTGCTTACGCTCTTTGCCGCCAATCTGATGGGGTTCACCTTGAACCGGGTATCGCTGTTCGCGCTGATCTTTTCCATCGGGATCTTGGTGGATGACGCGATTGTTGTGATCGAGAATATTTCGCGCCATTGGGGCATGGGCGACGGGCGCAGCCGCCGTCAAGCCGCGATTGATGCGGTGGGCGAGGTTGGCAACCCGACCATTGTGGCCACTTTGACGGTGGTGGCGGCGTTGTTGCCGATGCTGTTTGTGTCGGGGATGATGGGGCCCTATATGAGCCCAATCCCGGCGGTGGCCTCGGCTGCGATGGTGTTTTCGTTCTTTGTCGCGGTGATGATCACGCCGTGGCTGATGCTGAAATTCGGCAAACCGCATGTGGGTGGGCATGGCGGCGAAGATGACGGCGGCGCCTTGGGGCGGATGTATCGGCGCGTTGCGCGCCCGGTCCTGGCAAGCCGCACTTCGGCGCGGACGTTCCTGCTGTTGGTGCTGATCGCAACGCTTGGGTCGATGACGCTGTTTTACACCAAATCGGTGACGGTCAAGCTGCTTCCCTTCGACAACAAATCCGAATTGGCGGTGGTGCTGGATTTGCCGAAAGGATCCTCGGTTGAAGAGACCGACCGCCGTTTGCAAGATATCGCGGCGGTGCTGGCCCCAGTTGTGGAAATCCAGTCGATTCAATCGCATGCGGGAACAGCGGCCCCGTTCAATTTCAACGGCTTGGTGCGGCATTACTATTTGCGGGCAGAGCCGCAGATGGGCGACCTGCAACTGAACCTGACGCCGAAGACCGAGCGGTCGCGCGAAAGCCATGCGAT
>CBDUEF010000139.1:0-7014 GCA_965366095.1 uncultured Cypionkella sp.
CCACCAACTGGCTGGCCCAAGGCGGCCACGGCGGCTTTTATCAGGCGCTTGTGGATGGCACCTATGCCAAATACGGGCTGGACGTGGAAATCCAGCAAGGCGGCCCACAGGTCAACAACCGCCCCATGCTGGCCGCTGGCAAGGTTGATTTCCTGATGGCGGGCAACCTGCTGCAATCCATGGATAATGTGCGCAACGGCATACCCACCATCGTTGTCGCCAGCTATTTCGAGAAAGACCCGCAAATCCTGATGGCCCACAAAGGCGAGTATAAATCCTTCGAGGATCTGGCCAATGCCCCGCAGATTCTGATCGGCAAGGATGGCCAGTTCAGCTTCTGGCAGTGGATGGTCAAGGCCAAGGGCTTCAAGGATGAAAGCCTGCGCCCCTATGGCTATAACATGGCCGAATACCTGCAAGACCCCAAAATGGTGCAGCAAGGCTATGCCACGTCAGAACCCGAAGCCGCCCGCAAACAAGGCGCTGACCCCGAGGCCTTCTTGCTGGCCGATCAAGGCTGGAACACCTATTCCACCACCATCGAGGCCCGCACTGAAATGGTCGAAAGCAACCCCGATCTGGTGCAGCGCTTTGTCGATGCCTCAACCATCGGCTGGTATAACTACCTCTACCACGACAATGCCGCCGCCAATGCGGCGATCATTGCGGCAAACCCCGATCAGACCATCGAACTGCTGACCGCCGAGGTGAAATCGCTGAAAGACTACGGCATCATGGGCACAGGTGCGCAGGCCGAAATGGGCATCGGCGCGATTGATATGGCCCGCGTTCAGGCCTTCTACGATCTCGCGGTGAACGCGGGCATCCTAGACGCAGGGTCTGTCGATATCACCAAAGTCGCCACCGACAAATTCGTCAACAAAAAGGTCGGAATGGACCTTCTGCCCAAGTAAAGGAAGGACCGCGCCATGCGTCTTTTGGTTGTCTTTAGCCATCCGTGCCCCGAAAGCTTTGGCGCGGCACTCTATCAAACCGCCTGTCGCACCTTGGGTGCGGCAGGCCACGAATTGCGCTGCCACGATCTTTACGCCGAGAATTTCAACCCGGTTCTCTCCACCGAAGAGCGCCGCATCTACCTTACCGACACTGCCGCCATCATCGCCAAACACCCCGATCATGTGGCCGATCTGCAATGGGCCGAAGGGATCGTGGTGATCTACCCCACCTGGTATTATGGCCCCCCCGCCATGCTGAAAGGCTGGCTCGAACGGGTCTGGCTGCCCGGCATCACCTTCGAGGTGGCCGAGGGCAAACAAAAGCGCACCATCCCCAAGCTGCAAAACATCCGCCTGCTGGTTGGCATCACCACCTCAGGCAGCCCGTGGTGGTGGATCAGGCTGATCCGCGATCCCGGCCGCTCGCTTTGGACACGCGGCTTGCGCCCCTTGTTCAGCCGCCGCTGCCGGGTGATCTGGAAACAGCTCTACAACATGAACCACACCACCCCGAGTGACCGCAGCCGCTTTCTGGCCACGGTCGAAGCCAGCCTGCAAACGATCAAGGTGTAACTCATGTCCGCCACCCCCCTCGCCCGCTATTCCGCCTGGACCCGCCGCGGCGATTTCATCTTCCTCTCCGGCGTCATCGCGGTTGATCCCAGCGCCGGAAAAATCATCCGTGGCTTTGCCGATCTGCCCGCCGCCATCGGCCCCACCATCGGCCAAACCGGCGAGTTTTCCGTCGATGCCAAAGACGGCCCGATCCTTTCGCAAAGCTGGTTCATCTTCGACCGCATCCGCGCCACCATGGAGGACGCCGGCGGCTCGATGGCCGATGTGTTCAAGCTGGTGCAATACTTCCGCAACCTGAATGATTTCCCCCGCTACAACACCATCCGCCGCCAGTTCTTCCCTGATACGCCCCCCGTTTCCACGGTGGTCGAGGTTTCCGCCATGATGCCCTCAGAGGATATCTTGATCGAGGTAGAGGCCACCGCATGGCTGCCGAACTAAGCCCGCGCCACCACACCCGCGCCGACCTCGCCCAAAAACGTGGCGAGCTGCGCGAGATCATCCGCTCCGCAGCTATAGCCGAGTTTTCCGAACACGGTCTGCGCGGGGCCTCCACCTTGGGTATAGCCGAAAGGGCAGGCATCTCGAAAACCAAACTGCACTACTACATCTCCAGCAAAGAAGAGCTTTACCAAGAGGCGCTGGATCACATCACCACCATCTGGGCCGAGTTGTTCGAAGGCATCGCCCTCGACAAAGGCCCCCAAGCCTTCCTCACCGATTACATCACCCGCAAGGTGCAATTCTCCCTGACCCACCCCGCCGAGGTCCGCATGTTCACCAGCGAGGTGATGCGCGGCGCCCCGATGCTGCGGCAAAACTGGGCAGGATCGCGCGCCGCCACCCTGCGCGCCGCCGAACGCATCACCGCCTGGGCCGATCAAGGCCTGATCCGCCGCATTGATCCGCTCTTGTTGCAGTTCAACATCTGGGCCATGACCGAAGCCTATGCCACCCTCGGGGTCGAGCTGCGCTTCATGCTTGACGCGCCCGAGGCCAGCCCCCTCAACCAGGCAAACATCACCGCCGAACTCATAAAACTGGTGCTGAACGGCACCCGCCCCTGATTTCATCTGTCTCTAAATATCCCGGGGGGCCGCAAAGCGGCATGGGGGCAGAGCCCCCTATCGGGATTGGTTTGCCAAGCCCGACCTCACTCAACCCCGCGGATCAGGGTTTTTTCCAAGACGCGAAGCACCTGCACCAACTCGCCCCCGCGCCGCAGGATGCGCCCGTCCATCCCCACAACCGCGTAAAGCCCCTGCTTCAGGCGCAGCTTTGGGCGCTTCTCAATCCGATACAGCGGAAATTCCGCTGTGCGCCGAAACCCCAAAAACACCGCCATATCGCGCAGGCTTGAAATCCCGTAATCGCGCCATTCCCCTGCGGCGACCATCCGGCCATAAAGGCCCAGAATTGTGCCCAACTCACGCCGATCAAAAAACACCTGCTCGGGTGCATCACTGACAAAAGGAGCGGGTTGCTGAAGCGTCATGCGCAAATCTTACGCCCTTGCCGCCGCAAATCAAGACTCAGCCCCCAAAAAGCCGCGAAAACACCGCACCTCTGTCCGCATCTGTCCGCAGCAAAGCCACGAATCCCCGGCATAACATCTGAAGTAGCAAGTAACCGACGGGGCGGGTCATTGCCCCCACCCAGCCTGCCCTGTCGGCGCTTGCTACATACAAAGGCCTCCACCGCAAGGTGGAGGCTCTTTGCATTCCCGGCTCAAACCCAAAGCTGTGGCACATTGCGATCCAAGGCCGCGCGCGCCCAACGCATCGCGCCCTAAAGAAACCCCTCCGCCAGCCGCAACTCGGCAGCGCGGATACCCCGGCAGTTGATATGGGGTGCTGTGAGGCGTTTTTGTGCCGCCGGATGGGCCAGATCCAACACCCCGATCCGCGCCAATAGCGCCACGATCACCGCCTCAGAGGCCCGCGCATTGCCATCCTCGATCTTCACCGCAATGCCCAGCTTTTTCTCTGGGATGATCGCCGTGAACACCGCCTCGGCCCCGGTCTTGATCGCCACACGCCCGCCCATCGCCTGCATCAACTCGGTGCAGGCCCGCCCGTCTCCCGCCACCAGTTCGGGATGCGTCGCCATCGCATGCGATAGCCGAAACATCGCCCGCTCGCGCGCCGATCCCTCTTCGCGCGCCGCCGCAAATTTCGCCATGCCCCGCGCCAGCCCGGCCACAGACATCGCAAAATTCGGCGCCGAACAACCGTCGATCCCGTATCCTGCCGAGTCCTCACCCGTCACCTCTTCGGTGGCCGCCTTGATCGCCACCTGCAACGGATGATCAATCGCCACATATTCCGGCCCCGCCTTCAAATGCCGCGTCACCGTCAGAAAGCCCGAATGCTTGCCCGAGCAATTATTGTGCAACTGACACGGGCTTTCATAGGCCCGGATCAACCGATCACTTTCGGCCTTGTCATAGGGCATATGCGCCCCGCAGCGCAGATCGCTCTCGCCCAAGCCCATATCAGCCAGCCACCGACCCGCCATATCCACATGCATCCCCTGGCCCTGATGGCTGGCGCAGGCAAAGGCCAGATGCGCAGGCGTCAGCCCCACCGCATCCGCCGCCCCAGACTCCACCAACGGCAAGGCCTGAATCATCTTGCAAGCCGAGCGCGGAAAGATCACCCGCCCCGGATCGCCCCAGCTTTCCACCACCTCGCCAGCGGCATCACAAATCACCGCATGGCCCTGATGCTTGCCCTCAAGCAAGCCTCCACGCCACAATTCAACCATCGAAATTGCCGAACCCATACTCTTCCCCCTCACTTATGCGCGATTTTCTGCCCGTTTTCATGCGGCAGGGGTTTCGCGGATCGACCCTTTTCGGTAAAGAATGGCATATCGAGTGTAACAGGCCCGCGCTACAGAAAAATCCCGCGTCTCAAGCGGTGTGGTCGGGTCAGAGGCAAAACGGCTTGGAGGCTGTAAACGACATGACAAGCTGGATGACGCGCACGCTGGCCGCAGCGGTGATTTCTCTGGGCTCAACGGGCGCTTTTGCCCAGGAATCCACCAATCAGGTTGCCGTGATGACGGATTGGAGCGTGTTCACCGACGGCACGCCCATGGAATGCTGGGGCGTTTCAAAGCCCAAGGAAACCGTCAATTCGCGCAATGGCCAGCCGGTTTCGGTCCGCCGCGGCGACATCCTTTTGTTTGTGACCTTCCGCTCCGCCACCGGCAAGGGTGAGATTTCCTTCGCAGGCGGCTATCCCTTTGCCAGCGGTTCAACCGTGGGCCTGTCGATTGATGGCAACAAATTTGATATGATCTCGGATGGCGAATGGGCTTGGCCGGGAACTGCCGATGACGATGCCACCATTCTTGCGGCCCTGAAAAAAGGCACCACCGCGATTGTCAGTGCAAAATCCGGCAAAGGCACCGAAACCAAAGACACTTTCAGCCTGCGCGGCTTTACCGCCGCCATGGATGAGGCCGCCAAGCGCTGCAAATAGGCACCGCAGAAATTCCCCAAATGCCCTGGCCCCTGCGCCGGGGCTTTTTGCGTTTGCACCCGTTTCATTTCCCCCACAAATCCCCTATATCCACCGCTTAAACCAATCACCGGGCCCGCCATGACCGCTTCTGCTCCGATCACCCAAGACGTGCTGACCATCCCGCGCAAACTGCCCGAGGGCGGGCTGACCAATATCGTCGGCCTCACCCGCGATCAATTGCGCGCGGCGCTGATCGCCGCAGGCACCCCGGAAAAGCAGGCCAACATGCGCCTTGGCCAGCTTTGGCAATGGGTCTATAATTGGGGCGTGCGCGATTTTGCCGCGATGACCAATCTGGCCAAAGACTACCGCGCCCTCTTGGCCGAAAATTTCACCATCGAGCTGCCGCAGGTTGTCACCCGCCAGATTTCCACCGACGGCACCCGCAAATATCTTGTTCGCATCGCTGGCGGACACGAGGTCGAGGTGGTCTATATCCCCGAAACCGATCGTGGCACCCTGTGCATCTCTTCTCAGGTCGGCTGCACCCTGACCTGTTCCTTCTGCCATACCGGCACGCAAAAGCTGGTGCGCAACCTGACAGCGGGTGAAATTGTCGGGCAGATCATGCTTGCCCGCGATGATCTGGGCGAATGGCCCACGAAAGGCGCGCCCAATGATGCAACCCGCCTGATCAGCAATGTCGTGCTGATGGGCATGGGCGAGCCGCTTTACAACTTCGAAAACGTGCGGGATGCGATGAAAATCGTGATGGACGGCGAAGGCATTGCGCTTGGGCGCCGCCGCATCACCCTGTCCACCTCGGGCGTGGTGCCGGAAATCGCGCGGACGGCCACCGAAATCGGCTGCCTTTTGGCGGTGTCTTTCCATGCCACCACCGATGAGGTGCGCGATCAATTGGTGCCGATCAACAAGAAATGGAACATCGCCACCCTGCTGGATGCGCTGCGCGAATATCCCGGCCTGTCCAATTCCGAACGCATCACCTTTGAATATGTGATGCTGTCAGGCGTGAATGATTCCAAGGAAGACGCCTATCGCCTTGTCGAGCTGCTGCGCGGCATCCCGGCCAAGGTTAATCTGATCCCCTTCAACGAATGGCCCGGAGCGCCGTATAAACGCTCCTCCGGCAACCGGATTCATGCCTTCGCCGACATCATCCACAATGCGGGCTACGCCAGCCCCATTCGCACCCCGCGCGGCGAAGACATCATGGCCGCCTGCGGACAATTGAAATCTGCGACAGAGAAGCAACGCAAGTCGGCGCGGACGACCTGATCCGAAACGGTGTTTTGTGCTTATGCTGAAACACTTACCAGAAATCGCGTCTGGCCCGAACAATTGACCGGGAAATGGGTCTGCAGTAAAATATAAAGCGCAGTAACGTCACGCTTCACAGGTCTGCGGCTTGGCGCTATTGTATCGGACACAAAGACCGGATATTTCCGGCATAACGGAAAAACAATAAGCTGGTCTTGGACCGGATTGGTCACCGGCATAGAGGCGGAGAGGGATAACATGGACTCTGGCACAAGCGGCGCACCTCAAGAGGTGCGCGCAAGAACGGCACGCGAATGGGTGCAGGTTCTGGCCAAATATCGTGAGCCCTCTACCTTCCGCTCAATTTTCGAACTTGCCGCCACTCTGGTCCCCTTTATTCTTTTGTGGGCGCTCGCATGGGCCGCACTTTCCGTCAGCTATTGGCTGGCTTTGGGCATCGCGATGCTTAACGGTGTGTTCTTGGTGCGGATATTTGTGATCCAGCATGATTGCGGCCATGCCAGCTATTTTGCCAGCCGCCGCGCGCAAGATTGGGTCGGCCGTTGTTTGGGCGTGTTGACGCTAACGCCCTATGACGTTTGGCGGCGCACCCATTCCATCCACCATTCGCATCACGGCAACCTTGATCAGCGCGGCATTGGCGATGTGCTGACGCTCACGGTCGAAGAATACCGCGCCCGCAGCCCGATGGGCCGCTTCCTTTACCGCCT
>CBDUEF010000140.1:0-6970 GCA_965366095.1 uncultured Cypionkella sp.
AATGGCCTCGCTCTGATTGGAGTAACGCGCCACATAAATTAAGTCAACCAGTTCAGAATTTCACTATCACCGAAAGAACAATTACCAACAAAAGAATAGTCGGAACCTCATTCATAATTCGATACTGTCGTCCGGTTAACCTGTTGGTACCATTCATAAAATCTCTTCTTCGCCAACCCAACCAATGGTGGAACCAACTCATTCCTAGTACGCACACCGCCTTAGTCCATGGCCATACTTCAGACCAACTCACAATCCCAGGTGTGAATACAAGCATTAACCCAAATATCCAAACAGCTACACTTGCCGGATTGATAATGGCCTTTAGCAGGCGGCGTTCCATATCTTGAAACAAAGCATCCGTTTTTGATCCACGCTCTACCTCTTCGACATGATAGACGTAGAGCCTTGGCAAATAGAACAGTCCTGCCATCCAAGCTATAACCGAGATCACATGCAATGCTTTCGTCCAAGGATATATTTCAGCAAGAAAATTGCCCATTCTTCACCCAAATAGTTAATCAGTCACTTAATAATAAAAAATAAGAATTAGATAAAGTAGATGATGTAGGTGGCGTGGAAAACAGAATAACCTTGTTTTTCTGCAAGTTCTACAAATTCGCACAATTTGGGTATAAATGAAGGAAAACGGGAAAACACAATTTAAGAGCAGAAATAATCCATTCTTTTCAGAATATTATACGATAAAACTTATCCACACCCGTTTAAAGACGTTTTGCTTCATGCAGTGAAAACCACGTTATCCCCAATGATTGTAAAACCTTGTCAACATGTGGGTGAAACCCGTGTGTGTATTGACAAACCACTATGTTCGACCGCTCAATCACATCTCACCCATCTTTGGCAAATTTCGCAACAGGAACAAAATAAGATTGTCCACAAGGCTATCCATATGAATTCTTCGCTCATCCTTGCGTCTTCCTCGGTTATTCGCCTGAGCCTGTTACGCTCTGCCGGAATTCATGTTACGGAATGTCCTGCTAAAATAGACGAAAGCGCCATACGATTGTCGATGCAAGCAGACGGCGCAAAACCATATGATGTTGCTGATACACTTGCGGAGATTAAAGCTCGGAGAATAGCCGAAAAGTACCCGGAAAACCTGGTTTTGGGTTGCGATCAAATACTAGAGATAAATGAAAAGATATTGAGCAAGCCTGAGAACATTGCTCAGGTAAGGGAACAACTCGATTGCTTGGTAGGTCAAACCCACCGATTACTATCGGCAATGGTCATTTATGAACATAATCAACCAGTTTGGCGTCATATAGGGATTGCGAAGATGACAATGCGATCCTTTTCTCAGGCCTATATCGACGGTTATTTGTCGAGAAATTGGCCTGATATTTCAAAATCCCTCGGCGGATATAAGCTCGAGTCCGAAGGTGTCAGGCTGTTTTCCAGGATCGAAGGCGATTACTTTACCATCCTCGGATTGCCGCTTCTTCCCCTCCTAGGTTACCTTGGCGACAGAGGATTTCTACAAACATGAGTGACACCCAACGCATTCCTCTTGCTGGAGTTATTGGCGATCCAATCTCTCATTCCCGGTCACCTAATCTGCACAACTATTGGCTACGCCGCTACGGCATTCGGGGACATTATATCCCAATGCACGTCGTACGAAGCGATCTCAAATCCGCGCTCGAGGTGCTTCCACGGCTGGGCTTTGTCGGCATCAATGTCACAATCCCGCACAAGGAAGCGGTCCTCGGCCTAGCCGATATTGTTACAGACCGAGCAGCCTTGATCGGCGCCGCCAACACATTGATCTTCCGTAAGGATGGCCGTATCCACGCAGACAACACTGATGGTTCCGGCTTCATTGCGAATTTGCGCCAGCACGTACCGGCTTGGGTGCCTTCCGATGGTCCTGCTGCTGTTCTAGGAGCCGGCGGCGCGTCTAGGGCTGTTATTGCTGCCTTGTTAGAGTTGGGTGCCCCGGAAATTCGTGTGGCCAATCGAACCCGGCCACGCGCTGAAGCCCTGCGAGTAGATTTTGGCGCAAAGGTAGTCATTGTTGATTGGGTCCAGGCCGGGAACATGCTTGAGGACGCCACCACCGTAGTGAATACAACCTCTCTGGGTATGGCAGGGAAGCCAGAGCTTCGCGTACCGCTCGATGCCTTAAACCCCAAAGCATTGGTTACCGATCTCGTTTACACCCCGCTACAAACCGTATTCCTCATCGAAGCCGAAAAGATGGGCTGTACTGTTGTCGACGGGCTTGGGATGCTTTTGCATCAGGCTGCCCCGGGTTTTGAGCGCTGGTTCGGCCATCGGCCAGACGTGGACGACGCCACTCGAGCGGCCGTTTTGGTCAGATGAAGCGATTTGTTCTTGGATTGACCGGGTCTATCGGTATGGGAAAAACAACCACCGCAGCCCTTTTTGCGGCTCAAGGAGTGGCAATTTGGGATGCGGATCTTTCGGTTCACCAACTTTATGCGCCCAATGGTGCAGCAACTAAATTAATTGCGCGAATCTACCCTGATGTTATCGAAAATGGATCAGTTTCGCGGCCCCGATTGCGTGCCAAGATTGCCGTCGATGCTACTGTTCTGGAAAACCTTCAGAAGTTGGTCCATCCACTTGTCGCAGCCAGTCGCTCACAGTATTTGCTGGATCATCCCGAAGGTATTGTCGTTCTAGACATCCCGCTCTTATTTGAAACAGGAACCGACTCTCTTTGTGACGGAATAGCAGTGGTTTCTACAGACGCAGATACTCAAAGGAACCGAGTCCTTTCCAGAGGAGAAATGAAGGAACATGAGCTTGAATTGCTCCTTGCCCGTCAAATGCCCGATGACGAAAAGCGTAGGCGAGCGACATGGATCATTCCGACAGATTCTCCAGACACCGCTAAGAAAGCGGTTGCGGAAATCGTTGCTGAAATAACCAAGAGGCTCACCAATGCGTGAAATCGTGCTGGATACGGAAACTACTGGGTTTGAGCCGTCCGAGGGCCATCGCATCGTTGAAATCGGCGCTATAGAGCTTTTCAATCACGTAAAGACTGGCAAAACGTATCACCAATATATCAACCCACAGAGGCCTATGCCTAAAGAGGCTTTCGAAGTCCATGGCCTGGGTGACGATTTTCTGCGTGACAAGCCATTGTTCAAATCCATCGCGCTGGCGTTTCTTGATTTTATCGGTGACGCGCAACTCGTGATTCACAATGCCAGCTTTGATATGAAATTCCTGAATGCAGAGTTGAAATCAGCAGGTTTTCCTAACCTGCTGAGTACCCGCGCTACCGATACCCTTACAATGGCACGTAACAAATTTCCCGGTTCACCAGCATCGCTTGATGCCCTGTGCCGACGTTTTGGCGTTGATAACTCGGGGCGAGAAAAACACGGCGCTTTGCTCGACAGTGAAATTCTCGCCGAGGTTTACTTAGAACTTATCGGTGGACGTCAGCCAGATCTGGCCTTGGCTCCGACCCCGCAACGGACCGAAGTTGTCGCGGCAACGATCAATTGGCGACCTCGACCTCGCACTACACAATTGCCTCCGTGCCTAACGTCGGAAGAAGAAATCGCCCATCAGGCTATGATAGCCAAGATGGGCGATGCTGCATTGTGGCTAAAACGCCAACAATAGACTAGGGTGTTTGAGTAATCCCCGCATTTTTAACGGGGTGCGTTGGTAGAATTTACGCGGCCATTTTCAGTTTTTGTGCGGGTGTGCATAGTTTCTGACAACGGCACCGAGTTCACCAGTAAGGCCATCCTGAAGTGGGCAAACGACAACAAGGTCGAGTGGCACTACATCGATCCGGGTAAGCCGCAGCAGAACGGTTACATCGAGTCATTCAACGGCAGCCTTCGGGATGAATGCCTCAATGAGGAGATATTCGATACCTTGGCTGATGCCCGTAAAATACTGGCGCTCTGGCGTTACGACTACAACAACGTCAGGCCGCACTCATCCCTCGGCAACAAGACCCCGGCAGAAGCGCGCCGAGCGCTCGAGCTATTTGATGGCAACGCCCACGGCGCGCTTGCCCAACCCGCAACCGATGACTATCAACCCAAAGGACTCTCGTTATGAACGAGGGACGACCGGGGGGCATGTCACGTGGCTTAGTCGGAAAAAGTGGCTCTCAATCTGATCGCTCCGGTAGAAGCCGACCATCGAGATCGAGGAAGATCCAAAAACTGGCCATCGGTTGTGCTAAGCGTCACGACAGGGCAGCGTTCCCACCAACCGCTATTCCACTGTCACGCAGCATGCGAAAAGTCCAAGTGAGGAATGACTATCGTGGCTCCACCAAGCAGACCTTTAGAAAAGCAGTGTGGTGTCGAGATCGCCGCAATCGCAATCTAACGTGCCATCACAGGGGCCGGATGAGCATGTCCGTCTTGCCAATCCGACTTCTTTTCGCTGGTTTGCGTAGAGAGTTGGGTTGCTGACTGATCTCGATCAGGAACAGGCTGCTCAAGACCGGGCAAGGTTGGCATCATTCCATCTAAGGAACCATGCCATGATGCGCGCCCTGATTTTAGCATTTTGCCTTTTCGCCGCCCCGGCATTTGCGGAAACGGCGGTTCTATCCATCGCGCAAGACCGTTACGAGGCCGGCGCGTCCGTGCGCTTTGATGGTCCGGCAGTTACCGATTTGTTCATGGCTGGGAACAGGGTGGTGGTTGCAGCACCTGTCGCAGGATCGGCGCATCTGGCCGGGCGGCGCGTGACGATTGAGGCGACGGTCGGCGGCGACGTGTTTGCAGCAGGCTACAGCGTCGACGTCCGCGGCGCGGTTGGTGGCGATGCCACGGTGACGGGTTACGAAGTGTCGGTTGGCGCGGTTACCGGCAACCTTCGGGCAGCGGGGTCCGAGGTCGTAGTCGGTCCGGTCGGGGGCTATGCGCTGATCACCGGGGAAGAGGTCACGCTCAATGGCACCTTCGCGGGCGATGTGGTCCTGCTGTCGGATCAGATCAAGTTCGGGCCGGGCGCAACGGTTTCTGGTGCGTTGACGATCTATGCCGACGACCCGGCGCGCGTCGTGGTTCCCGCTTCCGTGGCACCGGCCGAGCGAGTCCGCGTTGAAGATGTGAAAGATTATCGCCCGGGCGACTGGACAGATCGGATGCCTGTCAAAGTATCGGTATGGCGGATCGTGACCGGCTTCCTGTCAGGGGTTTTGATCTCTGGCCTGATCGCCGCGCTCGTAATTGCGATTGCTCCAAAGGCGGTCCAAAACTGGCGCGCGCTGGCGCTGGCGCATCCTGGCCGGGCGATCTGGTCTGGCTTTCTGGTGACCTCGGCGCTGGCCGGATCGGGGTTTGTGCTGATGCTGACGATCATCGGGGTGTTCTTGTTGCCGGTCATGCTGATGATCACGGTTGTGGCCATCTTTGCAGGCTATGCGCTTGGCTCTTATGTGCTTGGTGTGGGGTTGTGGCTGGCTGTCGGACGGCTCATGCCGGACGGTCTTCTTGGCAAGTTCGGACTGGCCTGTCTGGGGGCTTTCGTTGCGGGGCTGGCCTGGCTGATCCCGATTGCAGGATGGTTCTTTGTACTGGCGCTGACCCTGCTGGGGATCGGCACGCTGGCGGCCTTTGCTCTGCCCCGCGGGCTTTTGTTGCGGCGTGACGCCGATGTGGCTTGAACACCGGAACCCCTTTCGCAAAGACCCAGTCTGATGGTGGCCAGACGCACTCTTTTGATCCGTGGGGCCTTGGCCATCGCGGGCGCAGGCGCTTTCGGGTCCGAGGTTTGGCGCATTGGTACGATGGCGGACTACACCGTCGCCATTGACTCCCTGCGCACGCCGCTGCCAGCAAACCCGGATGCGCGTGATCTGATCCGCTTTGCCACATTGGCGGCCAACAGCCACAATACCCAAGCTTGGCAGTTTCGTCTGGACGGCGACAGCATCGGTTTACTCCCCGATCTGTCGCGCGCCACGCCGGTCGTGGACCCTGACAATCATCATCTCTTCATCAGTCTGGGCTGCGCCGCCGAAAACCTGTCTGTTGCCGCAGCGTCGCGTGGAATGCCGGGCGAGGTGCGCTTTGATCCCGCCATTGGCGAGATCAGCTTTGCCCGCACCACTGGGGCTACCACGGATGCCGATCTGTCGGACGCTATCCAGCTGCGACAATCGACACGAGGGGTGTTCGATTTATCGACCCTGAACCCCGCTGACCTCGGCAGTCTGGCCGCTGCTGCGCGGGTTCCGGGTGTCGATCTGATACAGATCACAGACCGGGTGCTGATGGGTCAAGTCGGCGATCTCATCGCCGCTGGCAACACCGCGCAGATCGCCGATTCCGCCTTCATGGCGGAGTTGAAGCACTGGCTGCGGTTCAGTCCACACCGCGCCGCAGCCACCGCTGATGGGCTGTTCAGCGCCACCAGCGGCAACCCCTCGATGCCCGATTGGCTGGGGCCGATGGTGCTGGATTGGGTGTTTACGGCGGAAAGCGACAACAAGAACACGGCCGCCAAGATCGCATCCTCTGCCGGATTGGCGGTCTTCGTGGGTGCCGAGGACAATGCGGCAAGTTGGGTCCAGGTCGGGCGTGCATGCCAACGTTTTGCTCTAAAGGCCACTGCGATGGGTCTGAAACATGCGTTCCTGAACCAGTCAGTCGAAGTGGCCAGCTTGCGTTCGGACCTGGCCAGCCTCATCGGAATGCCGGGGCGCAGGCCGGATCTGGTGATGCGCTTTGGTCGCGGCGCGGCGCTGCCGTTTTCCGCCCGACGTCCGGTCGGTGAGGTCATGATATGAACCTTTCGTTCATCATCGACGAATTCCTTGCGATTTTCGCCTCTTGCAATGCCGCGAACCAGCCCTTTCTGATCGTAGCCTATGGCCTCACAATTTTTGTGCTCACAGCTGCCTCGGCAGATAACTCAGTCTTGGAGCGCGGATGGTGAGCACGCGGCGCACCTTTCTGGTGGGGCTAGGCGGGCTCGCGGTCGCCGGAGG
>CBDUEF010000141.1:0-6959 GCA_965366095.1 uncultured Cypionkella sp.
GGCCTGAAACAATCACCCCGCCATCAGACACGCGGTGCCAATCGGTCGGCGACGGTAAAACAAGACCCCCGCGCCGATTTCACGCAGCGCCCGGTGGGCGGCTGGGCTGTTGTGGCTGGACAGGTTTTGTCGAGGATGACCACGCTGCCTTTGTGCAGCCTCGGCACCAGTTGGGTGGTGGCATAGAGATCGAACATCTCGCTGTTCATTGCCCCGTCGATGACCAAGAGCGCGTCCAATCGGTCATAACGCAGGGCTTCGATAAGGGTCTAGGTGCGCCACAATGGCCGAAGGCTGCGTGATCAACCGGGCGCTGCCCACGCGGGGCCCGGCCCGTGGTTTTGGCCATGTTGGTCTTGACTGAGGTTTCGTCCATTGCCCGGCGGCGATTGCGCAGCAATCTGCCGAGAGGGGATGGAGGCCATACTTTCCAGATGGCTGGCCATGAAGGGTTGGCGTTTAGTGATCCGGTTATGGCGCAATTCAGCCACAGCCATGCTCTTCTTGTCAAGCGCCTGAAGGTCTTTTTTGTGGGACAGGCCAAGCCGGAGCAGCAACCGCCCCACGGAGGAACGATGCACCTTGAGCCCGTGTTCCGAACCCAGTTCCACTGTCAGTTCGTCAATAGGGAGATCAGGCTGCGCCGCGATCCGGCGCTCCACCCAGCCCTCGACGCAGATCAGTTTGCCACGCCCGGAATTGCCCTGCGGCTTGGGGGCCAGTGACCCGGTCGCGCGCTGGAGCCGCACCATATCGTTGACGAACTTGATCGAAACGCAAAGCCGCCGCGGTGTGCGTGTTGCCCTGCGAGACAGGCGCCACGGCGCGTGCGCGCAATTCAACCGGATGCAGCCTACCCATTTTTCACCCCCATATCTGCCGCAAGGGCAGGGAATCATCGACAGTCTGCGGTGGGCTGCCCGAATCCGATCAGGGCCGATACGCTCCAAGACGATCACCGCAAAGGCTATCGCGGCGGTGCAAACCGCACTCGGACAATGCGTCAGCACCAGTTTGAGCACCACCACCGAACCCGAACAGCAACGCGCGTTGTTTAAGGTGATCAAGAATACCCATCCCGCGATTGACACCCTCACCGCCGATTGGCTCGCCATCACTCCGCAAACCTCTCTGCGATCACGGCGCGGGTTGGTATTTGTCGGGCCTCTCCAATGCCGTTCACAGCGGGCGGCTTACCCGAGAATGAGCGGATCATGAACCCTTGCCCCGGCCTGTCGCTGAAAACCACCGATCTGACCATGGCCGCCGCCAAAGCGGTCGATCAGTCACGCCCCTGACGCCTGCGGCACAATGCCCGGCGCATCCGTCGGAAAATCTGGTATATTCGCGACATGATCAATGAAACCCGTGTGCTTTACAACGACACCTGCCCGGTTTGCCGGTTTGAAATCGACAACTACGCCAAATATGCCGCAAACCTTCCGATCCGC
This sequence comes from uncultured Cypionkella sp., assembly GCA_965366095.1. Classification (GTDB taxonomy): domain Bacteria; phylum Pseudomonadota; class Alphaproteobacteria; order Rhodobacterales; family Rhodobacteraceae; genus CBDUEF01. The sequence goes on from CBDUEF010000141.1 coordinate 1,452, forward strand.
TTTGAAACCCTGTCGCAGGCCGCCGTCTGGGGCCTGACCCCTGATCAGGCCGCGCGGCAATTGCATGTGATCCACAAGGGCAAACTGCTGTCGGGCATCCCCGCCTTTCAGGCACTTTGGGGCGAGATGCCGCGCTGGCGCTGGCTTGCGTGGCTGACATCCTTACCTGTCATTCAGCCACTCACCTGCCTGCTCTATGACCGGATCGCCGCCCCGCTGCTTTACCGCAGCCACCGGCGCCGCATTAGCCAAGCAGGATGACCAGCCACACCACGCCGCCCGCAATCGCCGTCACCGCCACCACGGCAGAGCCCACGTCCTTGGCCTTTTTCGCATGCGGATTATGCTCGGTCGAGATGTAATCCACCACTTCCTCGATCGCCGTGTTCAGCAATTCGGCCACCATAACCAAGAGGCCAAACCCCAAAATCAACGCCCGCTCGGCGGTGCTGAGCGGCAGATAAAACGCCAAGGCTGCCGATAAGACGTTCACAAGGCTCCATTGGCGCAGCGATTTCTCGCTGGCCCAAGCCGCGCACCAGCCTTCCCAGGACCAGGTGCAGGTGTTCCCGATCCGCCGGACCTCTGATGCGATGAATGAAAACATGCCAACCCCTTTGCACAACGGGGCTATGTGACGCAAAGGCAAGCCGCCTGTAAAGATGCTACGCTTTCAGCGCCGCGAGATAGGCCCGCACCGAAGTCACCACATGCGCAAAGCGGTCGCCTCCCAGATGCACCCCGCCATACCAGCGCGTCACCACGATGATGTGATCCACCAACCCCTCGCGCTCGATCATTTTCAGGATCACCGCCGCCGCACCGGCCTCGCCATCATCATTCTTGACCGGGCCGCCGTCAGACAGCACCACCGCCCAAGAATTATGCGTGGCCTTGGCGAATTTCTTGGACCGTTTCAACTCGGCCAGAAAGGCAGCCACCCCCTCGCGCCCCGCAACCGGGCCGCCGGAAACTGCATAGCGCGAGCCTCGGTCGCGCAAGACATCTTCAATCTGAAACATCGCGGCATATTACCCGGCAAAAAGCCCGTGCAACAGCCCTAAAACCCGCCGCCCAGCGCCTCGATCTCGGGCTTGTTCGGGCAAAACCCCGGCACGGTCTCGGCCTTGGTGGTGCGCGCCAGCCAAGCAGTGCAACAGGCGGTTTGCGCACAGCTTTGGCAGGCCGAAACCAGCGCTTCCAGATGATCGCGGCTGACCCAGCCTTGCACCACGGCCTTGGTCAGGTTCACCCCCAAAACCCGCGTCATTCCCCGCGTATAGGCCCAAGCCCGCGGATCATCGACATATCCTATCATCGCAAATGCCTCTCCCGTGACACAAGGTTCGGCCAGAATGACAAACCCGCCCAAGCGCCGCCTTGATGTAAATCAAGGGCCTATTGCCCGGTCATCTCAGCCATCACCCGCCGCACCACGGCCTTGCGCTCGGCATTGGCGGGGTGACTGCCTAGAAATTTATCCCCCGGATCGGGCAAACGGTCAAAAAACGCCGAGCCCTTCACCGGATCATAGCCCGCCCGATAGGCCACCTCGGCTCCCAAAGCATCGGCCTGCAATTCGAACTCTTTGGAATAGCTGCGCGCGGCCACCACCGCTCCCATCTGCTGCGCCTGCTCGATCCCTGCCTGATCCAATCCCGAGGCCGTGGCGAGCACCCCGGCCAGCAAGGCCCCGGTCATCGCCTTTTGCTCGGCCTGCGGGATATGGCCCAAGATATGATGCGCTGCCTCATGCCCGATCACAAAGGCCAACTCGTCGGCATTGCGCGCATCCGAGATCAGCGCGACCGAGAACGCAAGGATCGGTCGCCCGGCACTGTCCAGCGTTTGAAACGCATTCGGTGGCTGGTTCGGGCGATCATCAATCACGATGCGGAAATCGCAATTGCGCGCCCGGCCCAGATCGCGGCAAGCCTTCTCGGCCACCGGCTCCAACCGCGTGACCACAGTGCGAAAACTGGCCAAAGCCGATCCGGGCGGCAAAACCGGCGATACCGCCGCCGGGATGGGCTCAGGGAACTGCGGCGGCGGCACCGCCGCGACACAGCCCGCAAGTATCAGCGCCAAACCCCATCCTGCCCACAACCGCATCGTTTTCTCCCGTGGCTTTTTGCTCCAGATAACAAAGACCACGCGCAGGGAAAGGCCCCAATCCCGCATCGGCATGCCATCGCCGATCAATTCGGGTTGAGGCCCGCGGAGTTTCGGCTTAACTTCCCCTCATGTTTACCATCGAACACGATTTTGATGCCACCGTGATCACCCTCATTGATGAGGGGGTCGCCCCTTTGCAAGAAGACATCACAATCGAGGCCTTTGAGGATTGCGTGGTGATCGAACAACTGGATCCCCGCACCGATACGCCCATGCGACTGACGCTGTCGATGGCGCAACTGCGCGATCTGGCGGCCGCGTTGAACCTGCCCGAAGGCAGCTACCGGATCGAGTTTTCCCCCGAGCCGAAACCGGCAAAGCGGCGCAAATCCGCAAAAGCAGCGCCGGGGCCCAGCAAGCCGCCCGCCGATATCGCCTAGAGCGCCTGGCCTAGGATTGCGCCCTGCCAACCAAGGGCAGCAGCACGTTGCGAGGCAAAGACCCGTTTTGTGCAGAACGCAACGCCCGTCAATCCAGCCGGAATAGCTTATCGCGCGACGTGGCCCCGCGCAGCAGCACCAGCCGCGATTTCGCCACCCCCAAAGCATAGGCCAGCGCCTCGGCTACCGCTGCGGTGGCGCGGCCATCCTCGGGCGGGGCAGTGACAGCCACCTTGATCAGGCCGCCCTCCTCCAAGATCGCGGCCCGCCGCGCCCTCGGCGTCACCCGCACCGCAAATTCCGCCCCCGGCACCGCCCGCGCGGCCCATGCGCCCTTGTCCATCGCCGCCCACCCTTGACCTCTGCGCGCCTTTGCCCGAGTTTGCCCGGCAAAGGAGACCGCAATGCCGCACCCAGACCCTGCCGCGCAAGCCTTTCTTGCCCGGCGCCATTCGTTTTCCGCCAAAACCTACACTGGCGCTGTGCCCGATGCCGCCGCGCTCAACGCCATATTGACCACGGCGTTGCGTGTGCCTGATCATGGCAAACTAGAGCCGTGGCGGCTGGTGGTGATCGAAAAAGCCGCGATGAAGCGGCTGGCCGAATCCGCCGCCGCGCGTGGCAAGGCCCTCGGTCTTGATGCCGAGCAAATCGAAAAGGGCCGTGGCCATTTTGATCGCGGTGGCTTGGCCGTGGTGGTGATCTCGGCCCCCAAATCCGTCGAGAAAATCCCGCAGGTCGAACAACTCCTCTCGGCCGGGGCGCTATGTTTTAACCTTGTGACCACCGCCCTTGCCGCAGGCTGGGGGGCCAATTGGCTGACCGGATGGCCCGCGCATGACCGCGCTTTCATCTCCGACGCCTTTGGCTGCACCCCAAGCGAAACTGTCGCGGGCATCGTTCATATCGGCACCCCGCCGGACACCCCGATCACCGACCGCCCGCGTCCTGATCCGGTGGCCCTGACCAGCTGGCTATCGGCATGATCTTCACTGCCTTCTTTCGGGCCCTCGGCCAAATCAGCGACCAGCGCTTTTTGCGCGTGGTGATCTTGGGTGTTTTTCTGGCGCTGGCACTGTTGGGCGGGGTCTATGCAGGCTTTCTGGCGCTGATCGAATGGTTTACCCCCGGCGTGATCACCATTCCCTATATCGGCCCGGTCGGTGGGTTGCACACTTTGCTCAGCTGGGGGTCGTTCTTGCTGATGATCGGGCTGTCGGTGTTCTTGATGGTGCCGGTCGCCTCAATTTTCGCCAGCTTGTTTCTCGAAGATATCGCCGATGCCGTCGAAGATCGCCACTACCCCGGACTGCCGCCCGCAACCCCCTTGGGCTTTGGCGATACCCTCCGCGATACGGTGAATTTTCTTGGGCTTTTGATCGGGCTGAACCTCTTGGCGCTGATATCTTACGCCTTTGCCGGGCCTTTCATCCCGGTGATCTTTTGGGCGCTGAACGGCTTTTTGCTTGGCCGCGAATATTTCACCCTCGTCGCCAGCCGACGCATCGGCCGCGCCGGGGCAAAAGCGCTGCGCAAGCGCCACTGGTTAACGCTTTGGCTTGCGGGCACGCTGATGACCCTGCCCTTGTCCTTGTTGCCCCTGCTGAACCTGATCATTCCGGTTCTCGGCGTCGCCACCTTCACCCATATCTTTCACCGGCTCTGGCAAGCCCCCCCCATCGCATCGGTCATCCCGATTGTGCGCAAACCCTAATGCGATTTGCGGCCAAGCGATTCGCCGCGACCGGCCCGCATGAAGCCTCAGCGCTTGCCCATCACGTTGAACACATCCACCATATTCAGCGTAATCACCCCCGACCAGATAATCGCCACCAAGACCAGCCAGATCGCCGCCGCGATCATCGACGTGACTTTTACCTTGCGGCCCATCTGAATATCCGAGGGGGCTGAAACCGGCGTTCCCGGCACCACTTCCCCCGCCTCGCCCTGGCTTTCGAACCGCCAGGGCAGCACACAAAAGAACACCATGAACCAGGTCACAGCCAAGAGAACAATCGCGCCAGTCAGGGTCATACCTGCTCCAATTCCACCAGACAGCCGTTGAAATCCTTGGGGTGCAGGAACAACACCGGCTTGCCATGCGCGCCGATTTTCGGCTCGCCATTGCCCAACACCCGCGCGCCGCTGGCCTTAAGCCGGTCGCGCGCTGCCAGAATATCCTCCACCTCATAGCAAATATGGTGGATCCCACCCGCCGGGTTCTTTTCCAGAAATCCGGCAATCGGAGAGCCTTCGCCCAAAGGATACAGCAACTCGATCTTGGTATTGGGCAGCTCGATGAAAACCACTGTCACCCCATGGTCCGGCTCATCTTTTGGCGCGCCCACCTTTGCCCCCAAAGTATCGCGGTATTGGGCCACCGCCGCCGCCAGATCAGGAACCGCGATGGCCACATGGTTCAAACGTCCAATCATCGCAGATTCCCCTCATCCAGTTTCGCGGCGTTTATGACCCCGGCATAGACCGGGGGCAAGGGGCGCCGCCATAGCGAACCAAAACCGCCCGCTGAAAAAATCTGGCCGCATGGGCCGGTCTTTACGCAATATTAGCCAATCCCGTGGTCTTGTAAGGCCAGCACCGCAGTTTTGCACTTCGTGAGGGTCCCATGCCGCAACCTATCCCCGTGCTTTCCGCCTTTCCGACGCCTTGCACAAGCTTCGCCCCTGAACACATGCCCCCGTCTCAGGCCGCCCTTCCGCTTCAGGGCATCACCTTGCTTCTGGTCGAGGACAGCCGCTTTTCCAGTGATGCGATGCGCCTGATTTGTCAACGCGCCGGTGCGCGTCTGCGCCGGGCCGATACGCTGCAATCTGCGCGTGCCCATCTGCGGGTCTATCGCCCTGATGCCGTGATCATTGATCTTGGCCTGCCCGATGGTCGGGGTGAGATTTTGATTCACGAATTGCTGCTCTCTGCGCGGCGTCCGTCAGTC
>CBDUEF010000142.1:0-6945 GCA_965366095.1 uncultured Cypionkella sp.
GGATAAGCTGGTGTCATCAGAAGTCCGCCCCGCAGTCGAAAATCTGGTGAATGAGAAGCTGGCCGAATGGTTTGAAGAAAATCCGCAGAATGCCCGCATTATCGTTGGCAAGATTGTTGAGGCCGCTTTGGCCCGCGAAGCTGCCCGCAAGGCCCGCGAACTGACCCGCCGCAAATCGGCGCTGGATGTGTCGAACCTGCCGGGCAAGCTTGCCGATTGTCAGGAAAAAGACGCCTCAAAGGCCGAACTGTTCCTTGTCGAGGGTGACTCGGCCGGGGGTTCCGCCAAGCAGGGCCGTTCGCGCTCCAATCAGGCGGTTCTGCCACTTAAGGGTAAAATCCTGAACGTTGAACGCGCGCGTTTTGACCGGATGCTTGCCAGCCAGGAAATCGGCACCCTGATCACCGCGATGGGCACCGGCATTGGTCGCGATGAATTCAATCTTGCCAAACTGCGCTACCACAAGATCATCATCATGACCGACGCCGACGTTGATGGCGCGCATATCCGCACCCTGATCCTGACCTTTTTCTTCCGCCAAATGCCGCAGCTGATCGAGGCAGGGCATCTCTATATCGCCCAACCACCGCTTTACAAAGTGGCGCGCGGCAAGTCCGAGGTCTATATCAAAGACCAAAGCGGGCTTGAGGATTACCTGATCGACATGGGCCTTGAAGGCGCCGTGCTGCGGCTGGGCAGTGGCGAGGAATTGGCCGGCGATGACCTGCGCCGCGTGATCGAAGGCGCGCGCGCCTTCCGCCGCGTGCTCGACAGCTTCCCCACCAACTACCCGCGTGGAATTTTGGAACAGGCTGCATTGTCAGGTGCTTTCGATGCAGGCCAAGCCGACAGCGATCTACAGGCGGTGGCCGACACCGTCTCTAAACGCCTGAACATGATCGCCGCTGAATATGAAAAGGGCTGGACCGGCCGCATCACCCAAGATCACGGCATCCGCCTGTCGCGCATCCTGCGCGGCGTGGAAGAGTTGCGCACCCTTGACGGCGCGGTTCTACGCTCGGGCGAGGCGCGCCGCCTTTCCGCGATTTCGCGCGAAACCCGCGACGCCTACCGCGACCCCGCCCGTCTGGTGCGCAAAGACCGTGAGCAACTTGTCCACGGCCCGATTGATCTGTTGAAATCGGTGCTGGCCGAGGGTGAAAAGGGCCTGACCCTGTCCCGCTACAAAGGCTTGGGCGAGATGAACCCCGAGCAGCTTTGGGAAACCACGCTAGACCCCGAAGCGCGCACCCTGTTGCAGGTAAAGATCGAAGATCTGGCCGACGCCGACGACATCTTTACCAAACTGATGGGAGATGTGGTGGAGCCCCGTCGCGAATTCATTCAGGCCAATGCGCTGAATGTCGAACATCTTGATACCTAGGTAGGGCAAATGCTGTTTGCCTATATCCAGCATGACAAGGGATTGCTCCAGCTGCCTGATCCCTCTCCTTTGGAGGCGGCGATCTGGGTTGATCTCTATCGCCCGCTGCCCGAGCAAGAGCAACAGGTTAGGGCTTTGGGAATAGATGTTCCCAGCCTTGCCGATATGGAAGAGATAGAGATTTCCAATCGGCTCTATCGTGAAAATGGCATTGATTACATGACCGTCGTGCTACCCGGCATGTCGGCCAGTCAGACGCCTATTTCCGGCCCGGTCTGTTTTGCCCTGTCCAAAAACCGCCTTACCACCATCCGCCACCACGCTCCGCGCCCGTTTGAGACCTATCCCAAGCGCGCCGATAAAACCGGGCCTGGCTGCTCTACACCGTCGCGGGTATTTCTAGGTCTGATGGAGGAAATCACCGGACGGCTGGCCGATCTGCTTGAGAGTGCGGGAACGGCGCTCGACAGTGTCATGCGTGACGTGTTTCTCAACGGCGAAATGGCGACCGATGAATTTCTGCACAACGCCTTGCGCCAGATCGGGCGCGAAGGCGATCTGATCGGCCGGGTGCGCCTGTCCTTGCTGACCATCGAACGCGCGATTGGTTTTTTCGGTCAGTCACTGGAAGATCGGGGCGAGAGCGATGCACTCAAACCGATGGTCAAAGCAATTCAGCGCGATGTCCAGGCGCTGGAAATTCACGCGGATTTTCTGTCTTCGCGGTTGGGATTGGCCACAGATACCACCCTTGGCGTGATCGGCCTTGCCCAAAACACCACGGTCAAAATCCTCTCTGTTGTTGCCGCTCTGTTTCTGCCGCCCACCCTGATTGCCTCCGCCTATGGCATGAATTTCGCCAATATGCCCGAGGTCCATTGGCGTTATGGCTATCCGATGGCGTTGGGGTTGATGGTGGTTTCTGCCGTTGGAACCTACCTGTTTCTGAAATGGAAGAAATGGCTATAATTGGCTTTGAAAATACCCCCCGGCGATGTCCCTGCAGCGGTCAGCCTGCTTAAAGTAGTGCAGAGGTGTCCCTAGCTTTGTAGCCGCTTTACTTGGTTATTTTGGAGCCAAGGAAAAGCGCGTTGCGCGTTTGGCCGGCATCGCGGCACAGCTCGGCCACCGGCACACCGTCCTCAGCCTGCCGCAGGATCGCAAGTATCTACAGGTCGCCGTATCTCGTCACTTTCATTTAAAATCTCCTCAGGCAGCGTGCCGAGAAAATTCTACTTATCCAGCCCCTTACTTTCGGGGGGATTACCCTGCGGATCAAGGTTCCGTGACCTCACGTATGGGTGAGTTGCTCTGCTCCCTGCATTTCCGCATCGTTGTAAAAATCATGGAGAAGCCCAATGTTGCGAATTGCCTTTGCTTTTACCCTTGCGTTTGCAGGGGCTGCCTACGCCAAAACCGAAACCGCTATCCTCGCTGGTGGCTGTTTTTGGTGTGTTGAATCGAATTTCGAAGGCGTTGCGGGCGTAAAGGATGTGGTTTCAGGCTATACTGGCGGCAGCAGCCAAAATCCGACGTATGATGATCATGAAGGCCATTACGAGGCGGTGAAAATCACCTTTGACGATTCAAAAATAAGCTATGCCGAAGTGATCAACAAATTCTTACGGTCAACCGATGTCACCGACGCAGGAGGCCAGTTCTGCGATCGAGGTAACGCCTATCGGTCGGCGATCTTTGCGCAAAATGCGGAGCAACAGGCCATCGCCAAAGCCGAAGTGGCAAAGGCTACGATCGATTTGGGCCAAAAAATCGTGACGCCAGTATTGGGTGCGAAAACATTTTGGAACGCCGAGGCTTATCATCAGGATTATTACAAAAGCACCGAGATCGTCCTAACCCGTCGCGGGCCAAAGGAAAAACGCAACGCATACAAATTCTACCGTGAGGCCTGCGGGCGCGACGCTCGGGTGAAACAACTATGGGGGTCTGCCGCACAGTTTGTTCATTGATGAGCTGGTGCCTGTCAAAACAGGCACCGTTCAGGCTCAAATCGGCACGTCATCGAATCGGCGTTTGGTTGCGCCCATCGCCGCAGGGCCACTCTTAGAATTCGACAACCGGTCCATAATTCGTGACGATTCGGTCGAATAGTGTTCCATCGTTTTTCGATAAAAATCGCCCTGAATTCTTTGCAGATCTTCGAGGTTCCGGCAGCTTAGCAAAGATTGTTGAAACTCAAGGTCTTGCTGAACCCGCGTGACGACAAACTGCACACCCTCATTGACCATTTCAAGCCAGTTTTGCATCGCATCACCACCCATATTTGTGGCGGCATTTTGTGAAGTTTTGCCCATGTCTAGTCTCCTTATCTCAGCCGAGCATGCCTCAGCTGTCGTCATTATAAGTTGTAATCGGCCATGCTGAATTGATCCGTGTCAATTCAGCGCCCGGTCAGCAAGCAATCGCTCAAGCATTGGCTATGAATTGCGTTTTGTACGTTTGATACTGGAAGTAACGTAGTTGCAAGATAGATCGCGCGCCGAAAGGCTCCAGCTCCAGGCCAAGGGGTTGAAGACCATCCCCTTGCGATCAATGGGTTCCAGGCCCGCATTGCGAATCAAAGTATATAGCTCGTCCGGCGTTATGAATTTTGCCCATTCATGTGTGCCTTTTGGAAGCCACCGCATCACCCACTCGGCACCGATAATGGCCATAGCAAAGCTCTTGGCGTTTCGATTGAGTGTCGAACAAATCATCAGTCCGTTCGGATTTAGAAGCGCTTGGCAAGCAGTCAGATAAGACTGAGGATCAGCTACATGCTCCACCACTTCCATATTAAGGACTACGTCAAACTGCTCTCCGGCAGCGGCCAGATCTTCGGCGGTCGTGATCCGATAATCGACGACTAACCCTGATTGTTCTGCATGCAATTGCGCCACTGGGATGTTGCGTGCGGCCGCATCTGCGCCCACAATATCTGCGCCCAAACGCGCCATAGGCTCAGACAGAAGACCGCCACCACAACCAATGTCCAGTATCCGCAGACCAGCAAAGGGTAACGGCGCGGTCAGATCTCGGTTGAACTCGGCGGCAATCTGGTTGGCAATATAGTCAAGCCGGCATGGATTCATCTGGTGTAGTGGTTTGAATTTGCCGGTCGGGTCCCACCATTCTGCTGCCATCGCTTCAAATTTAGCAACTTCGGCCGGATTGATGCTGCTTTGCATGATTTTCTCTTTCGTTTTCCTGTGTCGAATAGCTTGTATCTGATCTCTATACAGCGATTATATAGACTGATGATGTTCCAGAGATCAGGCCAAAAGCGCGCAGCTGACTATCTTTACCCACATATTGATCCATTCGATATGCGGATGGTTGATATGTGCGATGGCCATACGATCTATGTCGAGCAGTGCGGTCGACCAGATGGCATTCCTGTAGTGGTGTTTCATGGCGGTCCGGGCGGCGGGTGTAGCCCGGCGATGCGGCGCTATTTTGATCCATCGGTTTATCGGGTGGTGCTGTTTGATCAGCGTGGCTGTGGGCGATCAAGGCCACATGCTTCGGTCGAAAACAACACCACCTGGCATCTTATTGCTGATATTGAGCGGATCAGGGCGGAACTGGAGATCGAACAGTTCATCGCTTTTGGTGGGAGCTGGGGCGCTACTCTAGCGCTAATTTATGCGATCTCGCATCCGACCCGACTTTCCCAAATGGTTTTGCGCGGCGTCTTTTTGATGACCAAGGCCGAGCTGGATTGGTTTTATGGCGGTGGCGTGGCGGCGTTCTACCCCGATCTATGGGAAGAGTTTCTGGCCATTTTGTCTGAAAAAGACCGAGTGGAACCAGTAGCCGGATATCATAGATTATTGTTCTCGGGGGATGTGGCCCAGGAAACGAGAGCAGGCAAGATCTGGTCTGCCTGGGAGAATGCATTGGCATCGGTCCGAAATACTGGCCCCCTCGCGGAAGGCCCTGCGGAATATTCCCGCACCTTTGCAAGATTGGAGAACCACTATTTTTACAATGCTGGTTTCCTAGAATATGACGGTTGGATACTGGCGGAACGTGAAAGGTTCAAGCACATCCCAACTGTGGTCGTGCAGGGCCGATATGATATGATTTGTCCGCCGGTTTCGGCTTGGAAACTGGCATCCGATTGGTCCGGCTGTGAATTGCGAATTGTGCCATTTTCTGGCCATGCCTTATCAGAAACTGGAATCAGTGAGGCGTTGGTTTCCGTCATGGATGATATTGCGAGAAGGCTCTAACTTTGCCCTTTTGACTTTATTTGTGACAGGAGATCCCGCAATAGGCCAACGCGTTTTGGTCGAAAATAGTCCGTAGTCAACCCTACTTGCGATATTTTATGCAGCTTGAATTTGCGAAAATCCTGGCGAAGGGTGCAATACGCAAGCAACAACAGCATCCGGTCCAAGAATACCACAGACAAAGGCCAAATGCGGCGAATAGTCTTGGACCCATTATTGTCTTCATAGGTTATATCCAAAGCCCGCTCGTCCCAGCAGGCTTCGCGGATCAGCGGCAAGTGCTCAGATGCAGACGGCCGTCTCTCAAATCGGTAGGTTTGACTGACAACATGCAATGCCTGGCGCTGTATACGCTCTGGCAAAGTTGCAGTGATTTTCGCCATGGCGACGCGCGCTGCTTTCGCCAAAGCCGGATCGCCTGACATTTGGACCTCTGCCAACCCCAAAGCCAGGGCCTCTATTTCCAACCGCGTGAACATTTGTGGCGGCAGAGCAGGATCTTCGATCAGCACATACCCCAATCCCGCAGCCCCATCAATTAGGGCGCCCCCTGCGCGAAGCGTCTCTATATCGCGGTAAATCGTGCGAAGTGAGACAGTAACCTCTTCAGCAAGCTGCGCTGCAGTGACTGGCTGCGGCAACATTCGAAGCGCCATTAACAAGCGGAAAAGTCGATCTGACTTGGCCATTTCATCCTGACAGGTTCTGGCAGTAACCCTGCTGTATCAAGAGTAGACGACAACAAACAGGAAAAAAGAATGCTCACACTGTTTCACTCTCCAAATTCAAGATCCACGGCAATCATGTCCTTGATTGAAGAAATGAACATCGCCGATAAATTGACTATTCGCCGCGTAAAAATTCGACGGCGAGATGGCTCGGGGGGGCGCGATCCGGCCAACCCTCATCCAGAAGGTAAAGTGCCTGTTCTTGTGCATGAGGGTCAATTAATAACCGAGCGCGCGGCTATAATGCTGCATTTGACGACCCTTTTCCCGGCTAGCGGGCTTGCTCCAAAGATTGGCACTCCAGAATGGGGGCGGTTTGTTAGTTGGTTGACTTGGTATCAGGGTGTTTTGGAGCCAGTTTTGATATTCCAGGCAATGGAAATCACTCATCCGGCACTGACTGCCACGTTTCGCGGTCATTCTGAGGCCTTGGGCCGTCTCAGGGTGGCGCTGGACAAGGGCCCATGGCTCATGGGTGACACATTTACGGCGGCTGATATATTGGTACATTCCCCGTATACGTGGTTTCCCGATATTACACCTGGGCACCGCGATTTTTGACTGTTTTTGCGGTCACGGCGCAGCGGGCTCCGCCTGA
>CBDUEF010000143.1:0-6885 GCA_965366095.1 uncultured Cypionkella sp.
CGTCTTGGCCGACCGCATTTTCGATCAGGTTCAGACGCCATTCATCGGCCGAAGCCTGCAAATCAGCGCGGATTGGCTGGCGGGTCCAAGATGCACCCAGATCTTCGCCCTCATAGACCCATTCTTCCATGGTCACGAGGTCGATGATGCCTTCGAGTTTGTCTTCAGCGCCAATCGGCAAAACGATCGGAACAGCGTTCGAGCCAGTCCGATCTTTGATCATGCGAACGCATTTCAGGAAATCTGCGCCGGTCTTGTCCATCTTGTTGACAAAAACGATACGCGGAACCTTGTAGCGATCAGCCTGACGCCAAACGGTTTCGGTTTGCGGCTCGACACCTGCGTTGCCGTCCAAAAGAACGACAGCGCCATCGAGAACAGCCAGCGAACGCTCGACTTCAATGGTGAAGTCAACGTGGCCGGGGGTGTCGATGATGTTGAAGCGGTATTTGTCCGAACGCGCATGTTCCAGATTTGGATCAATCGTGCGCTCCCAGAAGGTGGTGGTTGCAGCCGAGGTGATCGTGATGCCACGCTCTTGCTCTTGCTCCATCCAATCCATCGTCGCGGCGCCGTCATGGACTTCGCCGATCTTGTGGGACTTGCCTGTGTAGAACAGGATACGCTCGGTCGTGGTGGTCTTGCCGGCATCAATATGCGCAATGATGCCGAAATTCCGATAGCGGGGAAGTGTAAATTCGCGTGCCATGATGACCCCTTACCAGCGGTAATGGCTGAATGCTTTGTTCGCATCCGCCATCTTGTGGGTGTCTTCGCGCTTTTTCACAGCCGTTCCACGGTTGTTGACGGCATCCGAAAGTTCGGCAGCCAGACGCTCTTCCATGGTGTTCTCGTTGCGCTTGCGGGCAGCGATGATCAGCCAACGGATCGCAAGCGCTTCGCGGCGCTCGGTGCGCACTTCGACAGGAACCTGATAGGTGGCACCACCGACGCGGCGCGAACGCACCTCGACGGAAGGTTTCACATTCTCAAGCGCCTCATGGAAGCACTCGATCGGCGCGCGCTTCAGACGCGTCTCGACGCGGCTCAGGGCACCGTAAACAATCGATTCCGCGACGGATTTTTTACCGTCGAGCATCAGGTTGTTCATGAATTTGGTCAGAACCCGATCACCATATTTGGCATCAGGCAAAATCTCGCGTTTTTCAGCGGCGTGACGACGTGACATTCTCTATCTCCTCACTTCGGACGCTTGGCGCCGTATTTCGACCGACGCTGGCGACGTTCTTTGACGCCTTGCGTATCGAGAACACCGCGGAGGATGTGATAGCGCACGCCGGGCAAGTCTTTGATACGACCGCCGCGGATCAGAACCACTGAGTGCTCCTGAAGGTTGTGCTTTTCACCGGGAATGTAGCAGATCACTTCAAAGCCGTTGGTCAGGCGCACTTTGGCGACTTTCCGCATGGCCGAGTTCGGCTTTTTCGGAGTGGTGGTGTAAACGCGGGTGCAAACCCCACGCTTTTGCGGGCAAGATTCCAAGTGCTGAGACTTGGACTTTCTTACGACGGCTTCCCGCGGCTTGCGGATCAGCTGTTGAATAGTTGGCATTCACGTTTCCTCGTGTTGCTCTGTCAATACTCACGCCCAACCGGACGCACTGCTTCTCGACGTCACCTTGCGCGAATCGCAAGTTGATAAAACCGCAGGCATCCCCAAGGGGCTGTTGCGGTGTAATTCCAGAGGATCGGGGCATTTCGGCCCGGATCATGACCACATCAAGCATTTTAGAGCCAAAAGAAGGGCAGGACCCCGCCTTTGGATGTGGGGCTAATAGGGGGAGTCGCGCTGGATGTCAACTGCCGCCAAGGTCACGGCCTGGGGACAACATCGGGCGCAAAAGCGCCGCAATCAGGGCCACGAACAGCCCGGCCAAAAGCGCATCCGAGGCAAAATGATTGCCTGCGGCAACACGTTGGAGGCCGGTAACAAATGGCAGGGCCAGGATCAGCACGGCCAAGGTGGCATGGACCGCAGCAGGCAGCTTTTCGCGCCATGCCGTCAGGATCAGCCACAATCCCACCGCCATCGCCGTGCTGCCGGCGACCTCGCCGGACACGAAAGAGCAGTTGGCCGCACATTGATCCGAAATCGCATAGGCGCGCGAAAACAGCTTGTCCCCGCCAAAATCGATCACGGAAAACGGCCGCGCCCGGCCCCAATAGGCTTTGAGCACCCCGTTGACCAAAAGTCCGGGGCCAAGCAGAAAGACCGCCAACCCATAGGCCCAAACGCGCAAGGGCAACCGCAGCACCGGGCGACGCAAGGCAGCACTGGCAAGGGTCATCACCACAAACAGCCCAAGCACCACAAGGCTGGCATCCCACAAGAACAGGCGAAAGGCCTCGATCGGGTGGTTTTGGGCGATGGGAAAGGTTGTCTTGTCAAAGAACCAACCGGTAATGCGCAAATCAAGACCCGGCCAGACCACAAAGACCGCCGAAGTAAGGGCGGTTAGGGCAAACAGGGTGGCGAGACTCCGACGGTTATTGAGCGGCATTGAAACACTCTGCATCCACGATAAAGGCGGTATAGGCGAAATTGCGATAGGCGGTTTGAGCGGCGTTGAGCGGCTGGGCTTGCAGGCTACAGGCGGGCGCTTGCTCGGCCACAACCAAAAGCCTGCCGGTGATGTTTGTTGGCAGGGGATAGGTTTGCTCATAGTGATTGAGCGCGCGGCCCTGCGGGCGCGGGGCATAAAACGCAAGCCCCGAGTCGCGGCCAGTATAGAAGAGATCGGCCAATACCTCACGCGAGCCTGCCAAAACGGCGGGGATCTGGTTTTGCTTGGCAATCTCGATGATCTGCTGGCTGAAGGCGGCGCGCCCCATATAGCGCAACAGGATAGGCCTGTCGCCGATTGCAAGCGTGGGCATGGTGGCGATGACCGGCAGCGCCAGCGACAGCGCGCCGTTCACCGCCAAAGACAGCCACAGCAAAATCGGCCAGCGTTGCAGCGCCGAAACCGCGAGGATTGTGCCCGCAAAGAAGGCGGCAAGCGCCCAATTGGCATAGGCTTGATCCAGAAAGGATTGCAGCGTCACCACCACCAGCGGCGGATAGACAAAAGCGATCAGGGCTTCGCTTTGGGGTTTGATCAGCTTGATCAGCAGGGCCGCAAACAGCAGCGGGCCAATCACCGCAAATTGGCTGGCCAGAAAATCGAGCGGGCCGCTCAGATGCAGCCCCGCCAAGGGGTGGCCCTGCCGCACCCAGCCGATATTATCCATCGTATGGGCCAGCGTTGTCAGATGGTTGTTGAGGTTCCAGATGACATTGGGGGAAATGACCGCCGCGAAAGCCAAAAGCATCGCCGCTGTCTGACGCAGTCCAAGCCGGTGATCACGCCGCAAGATGGCTGCAAGTGCCACTCCGAGCAGGAAATACACCGCCGCATATTTCGCCATAAAGCCAAGCCCCGCCATTGCTCCGGCCGCAACGGCAAAGCGGGTGAGCGAGGTTTCAATCAGCCGGCGGTGGAAATAAAGTCCGGCGGCGAAAAAGGGCGCCATGACGGTATCAGTGGAGAGGGTGAAACTTCCCAGGGCCACCATCGGCAGGGTGGCATAGGCGGCGGCCACCCAGACGGCCGTTTTGGCAGAATAAAGCCGGACGGCAAGCGCCGCAAGGATCAGCGCCGTAGCCCCGTGCAGCGCCGCCCCCGGCATCCGCACCCAAAACGGCGCATCCGATCCGGCCAGAGTGGTGATCGCCCCGATCAACCAGGCAATCAGCGGCGGCTTGGAGTAATAGCCAAAGGCGAAATGCTGACCCCAAAGCCAGTATTGCGACTCGTCGACATAAAGATCGGTCCGATCAAAGGCCAACAGCCCCCAGCGGATCAGCGTTATGGCGACCACGATGGCAAAGGCAGGCGTGACCCAACCGTTCGGCTTAAACCACCGGATCACGGTTTTCTCGTTTGATCAGCCACAGGTTTCGCGCATAGATGAACACGCCCAGCGCCTGCCCCAGGATGAACACCGGATCAACGCGGTAGATCGCATAGGCCAGCAGCATCAGCCCGCCAACGATCGAGAAATACCAAAACGACACCGGGATCACCGATTTCTTTTCTTTCTCGGATGCCAGCCACTGGATCAAGAACCGCCCGGTGAACATCAGTTGCGCGGCAAAGCCAAACAGCACCCAAAACACCTCGGGCGGGCTGTCGGCATGAAGCCAGGTCATCAGATGTTGCATGGGCTGTCTCCGATCATTCCACGGGCGCGATGGGGCGGGCCTTCTTGCGACGCCGCAACAGCCACATCACGCCGAAAAGGTCCACGATCCCAACCAGCGCGCGCTGGATATTGCTGTAGTTCGACCGCCCTGCCCCGCGTGCGCGGTGGCTTACATCGACATGCGCCACCTCCCAGCCGTCACGGGTGAACAGCGCCGGCAGATAGCGGTGCATATGGTCGAAATAGGGCAGATCAAGAAAGCCCTCACGCCGAAACGCCTTCAGCCCGCAACCGGTGTCACGGGTGTGATCGTTCAGCATCCAGCCGCGCAGGGCATTGGCAAAGCGCGATGCCGCCTTTTTCGACCAGGTGTCTTGCCGATCTACCCTTTGCCCCGCCACCAAACCAATCCGCCCGGTTTTATCATTCAGGATCGGCGCCACCAGCTTTGGCAACTCTTCTGGGGGGTTCTGTCCATCGCCGTCCAGCGTGCAGATCACGGGGGCAGTCGCCGCCTTGACACCCGAATGAACCGCCGCCGATTGCCCGCCGGACCGATCATGCCGGATCAGCCGCAGATGCGGCATGGTTTGCGCCCGCGCCGTGATCACGGCCACGGAGTTGTCGCTGGAACAGTCATCGACCACGATGATCTCGAAAGGCCCAAGCGGTGCCAAGGCCCGGTCGATAGCCTCGACCAGCCCGATAATATTGTCTGCTTCATTGCGAGCGGGAATGACGACGGAAAGATTGGTCATTGTGATCCTGTCACCGGGCACCCCGGACTGGAGTCTCTATATGCCAGCCCCCGGCTGCTTGCAAATCCTCAAGCCGCAGCGGCACGCAATTTCCGCTCACGCAGCAAGGTATAGATGCCAGTTGCAACCACCACCGACGCACCGATCAAAGACCATTTGTCGGGCAGGGTATCAAAGGCGAGCCAGCCCAAAACGATGGCCCAGAGCAGCGAAGTATACCGAAACGGCGCGATAAAACCGATATCCCCCACCCGCATCGCGGTGACCGAGCAAATGTAGCCGATGGTCAGCATCGAGCCTGCGCCCAACATCATCAGGCCTTGCAGGGGGGTTACCGCCTGCCAGCCCTCGACAACCGATCCAATGGCTCCCATGGCGGTCACCGCCAGCCCCGCGCCAAGCGCGACCACAATCGACGGCACCGATCCGGTCAGACTGCGCACCGAAAGATCACGCGCGACCACGGTGGCCACCGAGCCGAGGCCCAGCACCGACCAGATGTTGAACCCTTCCATCCCCGGACGAATGATCAGCATCACACCCATGAAACCCACGAAAATAGCCGTCATCCGCCGCCAGCCCACCGGATCCTTGAAATACAGCGCCGCGCCCAAAGTCACCGCCAGCGGCGTGACCTGCATCACCGCGGAAAGCGTGGCGAGGGGCATGTTTTTGAGGGCGGTCAGAAACAGGATCGTCGCCAGAACATCGGCCAGCGAGCGAAACAGGATCAGGCCACGATCCGCGCGCGTCGAGGGCAGCCGCAGACCCTTGGTCGCAAGGGCCACCATCAGCAGCATCAGGCTGGCGATCAGGCCCCGCAAAGCGATGGTCTGATAGAGCGGCAGAGTCTGGGTCAGCTCTTTCATGAACGTGTCGTTCACCGTGAAGGCGAACATCGACAGATTCATATAAATCGCGCCGCGAAGATTGTCTGAAATGACCATACCTGCCCCTTTGTCCTCTAGGAGTAGCAGGGCCTTCGGGAGAGGGCCAGAGGCAGGATTGGAGGATTAATTTGAGGGGCGCACTTGTGCGACGTTAGAGGTACTGTGTGATTTCAAGGCGTTGCGAGGTTTTAGTAACGGTTTGTTAAGATTTGCGTGATGTCGGAATGATCAGATGCCGATGGCGCGTTTGGGTGAGCATGTCGGGGCTCTCGTGATTGCCGACCAAGACCAGTGGCTTTGGGAAACGTTTCAGACAATACCGGATTTGGTCCGGTTAGGCCGAAGGCAGACTGGCGGAGGACGCCATTCGATCAATTGGGATGAGTGGTTGCCAAACACGATGATTCTTGGAACGGTTGCGAATGACGACGCAAACATGTGCGGGAGAAGCCAGATGAGTGAAACACCTAAGCGGCCCGTTAAATGCGTTTTCGTCCTTGGGGCCTCTGGCAGCGTCGGCCGCCAGATCGTTACACAGGCAGTGGAACGTGGATTGACGGTCACCGCACAAACGCGGAATTCGACCAAACTTGAAAGCACCAAGGATGCTGTGCAAGTGGTTTCGCTAGATCCAAAGGACGCCAAGGGGCTTAAAGAAGCGCTTTTGGGCCAAGATGCCGTCATTTTCTCGATTGGAGATATCAGCCGCGGCACGACACTATTCTCGGATGTGACGCGGGCCTTGTTGCCTGCCATGAAGGCTGCCGGGGTGCAGCGATTGATCGCAATCACCGGCGTCGGGGCAGGCGAGACAAGGGGGCATGGGGGGTTTCTTTATGACCGGTTGATTTTCCCGTTATTCACCAAAGATGCCTACGCGGATAAGAATGTTCAGGAGAGTTTGATCGAGGCATCAGGACTTGATTGGGTGATCGTTCGACCCGCCCCTTTCAGTAAGAAACAATGCCCGAGCAAGCTTCAGGAGATAACCCGTGTCGAGGCAGACACAAAGTTACGCCGCATCACGAGGTC